>CAYTAS010000088.1:0-13918 GCA_964435885.1 uncultured Nitrospira sp.
TCTATATCGATATTACGAAATGCGTGTTCTGTGGCTATTGTGTCGAGGCCTGTCCAGTGAACGCGCTGGCCATGACCAAGATGTACGAATATTCAACGCATGATAAACGGAGCCTGTTATTCGACAAGAAGCGGCTGTATGATATCGGCGAGCGCCACCTTGATGATGGGAAGAAGTACCTGTACGCCCATAATCAAGAAAAGGATGTGGAGCAGAGCCGGGAGTACAGGTACTACTTCCCTCAGTCGGTACAGAGGGCTACCCAACAACCTCCCAAGCATTTGAGCTGAGCTGAACGCATGATGGTGGCATTTTTCGCGTATTTCGCGCTGGTCAGTATTGCCTCCGGTATCCTCACAGTGGCTTTGCGCCACCCCGTTCACTGCGCGCTCGCGCTCCTTGCCTTGCTGTTGCACGTGTCGGGTCTGTTCATCCTTCTGAACGCGGAGTTCTTGTGGGCTGTGCAGGTCATCGTCTACGTCGGGGCCATTCTGGTGCTCTACCTCTTCGTTCTGATGCTGATGAATCTTAAAACTGAAGAGCGCTATTTTCATCCATCGGCTCTGTACTTTGTGGGGCCGGCAGTCCTGGGAGCCGCGTACGTGATCTTTCTTCTCCTGCAATCTCCGTTCGATGGCGCAAAGGGTGCCGCTCCTCCAAGTGTCGTACTGCAAGACGGTGGTACCTATGCCGTCGGTATCAAGATGTTCAGCGACCATCTCCTGCAGTTCGAAATCGTCGGTATCTTTCTCCTCGGAGCGATTATCGGCGCCATTGTTCTTGCCAAGACGCCGAAGGCCATGGATCCCAAGGAAGACCGCCGTTCATGATCCCCCTCTCTGCCTATATCGCGGTGAGCGCCGTGCTCTTCATGACCGGACTTCTCGGTGTACTCGTGAGGCGCAATTTCATCATTGTCCTCATGTCGGTTGAGATGATGCTGAATGCCGCCAATATCAATCTTGTCGCATTTTCCCACCATTTGCAATCTATGGCGGGGCAACTGGTGGCTCTCTTCGTCATTGCCATTGCCGCCGGGGAAGCCGCCGTCGGCCTAGCCATTATTATTGCGGTCTTCCGGGGCAAGATCTCAACCAATGTTGACGAAATGAACCTTTTGAAATGGTAGCAGGATGTTGCGGGGACAACAAACGTGAATCCAAAAGCCGCTGCGACGGGACGAGGCTCGCGAGAAAAACGTTTCATGCCCGAATAGGCGAGCATAGTTAGGATACCGTGTCGAACCTTACCGATCTGCTGATAAAGCTGATTCCCATTTTCCCACTGGTTGCGGTCATCTTGAACGGCCTCTTGGGAAATCGCTATTCCCAAGACATGGCCCATCGACTCGCATGGGGGTCAGTGGGGCTTTCGTTCCTTTGCACGGTGGCAGTGTTTACCGATGTTCTGCGGACTGGAACGACCCATGAGGTCATCGCGTACCAATGGATTTTTGGGGAAGATCTCACGGTCAATCTCGCGTACCTCGTGGATCCATTGACCTGCGCGTGGTTGCTGATCGTCACCGGCGTGGGTTTTCTGATCCACGTATATTCCGTCGGATATATGAACGGAGAAGCAGGCTTTACGCGGTTCTTTACGTATATGAATTTGTTCATGGTCTCCATGCTCTTGCTTGTCATGGGGAACAACTATCTGGTGCTCTTCATCGGTTGGGAAGGGGTAGGGCTCTGTTCCTATCTGCTCATTGGTTATTACTACGACAAAGTCTCTGCCGCCAAAGCGGCGACGAAGGCATTTGTCGTCAACCGAATCGGGGATGCAGGTTTTCTGGTCGCCATATTTCTCGTCTTCGTCAACTTTAGAACGCTCGACTATACCAAGGTCTTTGCGCAAGTCGGCCAACTCTCTCCTGAAATGGCTACAGCAATAGCCCTGTGCCTTCTTGTGGGCGCGGTGGGAAAGTCGGCGCAATTACCTCTCCACACCTGGTTGCCCGATGCAATGGAAGGGCCGACGCCGGTCAGCGCGCTCATCCACGCGGCTACCATGGTGACGGCGGGGGTGTACATGATCGTGCGGAACCATGTGATTTTTGATCTGTCTCCGTTCGCCATGTCCGTGGTGGCATTCGTCGGCGGTGGCACCGCATTGTTTGCCGCGACCATCGGACTCGTCCAAACCGACATCAAGCGCGTGTTGGCCTACTCCACTGTGAGTCAGCTGGGATACATGTTCCTGGGTTGCGGGGTCGGGGCTTACACGGCCGCCGTCTTTCACGTCATGACCCACGCGTTCTTTAAAGCCTTGTTGTTTTTGGCGGCCGGTTCGGTCATCCATGCGTTATCCGGAGAACAGGATATTCGCAAGATGGGCGGATTGAGCAAGCGTATTCCCTGGACCCATGGCCTGTTTCTGATTGGTGCGATCGCAATCGCGGGACTGCCTCCTCTAGCCGGATTCTGGAGTAAGGATGAAATCATGGCCCACGCCTTCTTGAATCATCATTACCTCCTCTACGGTATGGCTGCGATCGGCGCATTGTTGACGTCGTTTTACATGTTTCGTCTGACCTACCTCACGTTCTATGGACGTTCCCGAATGGAACATGATGCCGAAGAACACGTGCATGAATCTCCTATGGTTATGATCGCGCCGTTAATGGTTCTGGCCTTCCTCTCTGTGGCCGGAGGATTTATACTCGGCTTTCCTCCGGAAAACGGCTGGCTGCATGACTTTTTGGCTCCGGGCATTGGTGCCGCCAGCGGACACGACGCCGGTCCAGGTGTGGTATTTCTGCTAATGGGAGTGGCGGTTGCTATTGCCCTGATCGGATGGGGAGTCGCACATTTCCTTTATTCGGCGAATCACGTCACGGCCGACGGTTGGGCGGAGAAGTTTTCCGGGATGTATCGAACGCTCCTGAACAAGTACTATATCGACGAATTGTATGACCTGCTGTTCGTGGAACCGCTCAAACGTCTCGGCATGTTGCTCTACTGGTTTGATCGTACGGTCATCGACGGTCTTGTGCGTGCGGTGGGACGGCTTGCCGATTGGGGGGCTTCTGGCTCGACGTGGGTGGAAAAGTACATCGTCTATGCCGGCCTGAACGTCATCGGCTATGGAAACCATCTAGCGGCTCGTGAAGGGCGAAAACTGCAGAGCGGAATGGTCCATCACTATGCCGCCATCATTGTTGCGGGTCTTTTTCTCCTGGCGCTGATCGTTCAGCTGGTCATGCAGATGTAGAGGTCGGGAGGCAAACAGGCTATCACTATGCTCGAAGAGCTCACGGCTGGTTTTCCAATTTTGTCCTGTATCCTCTTTCTCCCTGTGGTTGGAGCGATCCTCCTCTGGGTGATCGAAGACGAGGACATCGTCAGGGGCGCCGCCCTCACCATCGCGCTCGTCGAGCTTGCGCTCTGTATTTTTGTCCTGCTTCGCTTCGTGCCTGAGTCGGCCGCCATGCAGTTCACAGAACGTGTGCCATGGATTCCGGCTTTAGGGATCAGCTACCACCTGGCGGTCGATGGAATCAGCGTTCTGTTCGTGGGGCTCACGGCGTTTCTGACGGTTCTAGTCGTGGTCTACTCGTGGGATACGATCCGCCATCAGGTCAAATTGTACATGATGTGTCTCTTGGCCCTTGAGACGACGACGATGGGCGTGTTCGTCTCGTTGGATTTGATCTTATTCTTTGTGTTCTGGGAACTGATGCTGATCCCAAGCTATTTCTTGATCAAACTGTGGGGCGGCGGAGCCGAACGTCATTCCGCAGCGTTGAAGTTCGTCCTCTATACGCTTCTGGGCAGCGTCTTCATGTTGGTTGGCATCGCATTACTGAACATCAATTTCCATCAGTGGGCTTCGTTGCATCACGTCGATCAAGCGTACTCCTTTGATTTTCAGGACCTTCTGAGCGTGCCGATTCCCATCAGTCAACAGCTGGTGATCTTCTGGCTGATGTTTTTGGGATTTGCGTTCAAAGCCCCGGTATTCCCGTTCCATACCTGGTTGCCTGATGCACTTTTAGAAGGGCCGATTGGAATGGCCGTGGTGTTAGCCGGCCTCAAGCTGGGGACTTTTGGCTTTATGCGTTTCAGCATTCCACTGCTCCCAGACGCATCGAAGAGTGAAACCGTTGTCTCCATCCTTGTCGTCCTTGGTCTCTGTGCCATTCTCTATGGGGCCTGGATGGCATTGGTGCAGGCTGATTTGAGACGTCTGCTCGCGTACAGCAGTGTGAGTCACTTAGGTTTCGTGGTGGTGGGATTGTTTGCCTTGAACTATCAAGGTCTGCAGGGCAGTTTGTTGACCATGATCAATCTGGGGTTCAGCACGGCCGGGTTGTTTTTCATCGCGGGCTTTTTGTACTCCCGCCAGCAGACGACACAATTGTCGGCCTTTGGTGGTATGGCGAAGCAGGTGCCGCTGCTCGCCACGTTCTTTCTTCTTATCGGTCTGGCATCCATCGGGCTCCCCGGTACCAACGGTTTTGTCGGCGAGTTTCTGATTCTGCTGGGGGCGTTTGAGGCGAAATGGTGGTATGGAGCAATCGCCGTGTTGGGGGTAATTTTCGGAGCCGCCTATTTTTTGTGGTATTACGAGCGGTCCATGCTGGGACCGGTCGGGACAGCGGTGAGAGCCACGATGAGCGATCTGCAGTTTCGGGAAATGGTCATAGCCGTCTCATTGTCCGTCATGATTCTCTGGATCGGGCTCTATCCGTCTCCGTTTCTGCGAATCATGAACGGATCGGTTCAAGCGCTTGTCGATCGGATTCACCACGATCAGTCGGCAGCGATCGGCAGTCCACACGTTCAACGAGAGAAGTAGGTTCCGGTCATGGGAGAGTACGTACTGCTTTATATCCTCTTCGCTCCATTTCTGGGAGCGTTAGGGTTGATTTTCATCTCGAATCGGCAACCGCTGCTTGTCCGCGGCATTGCCGCATGTTCCGCGTTTGTCTCATTGATCGCGTCGATCTATCTCTTCTACGCCTATGATCCGGTCATAGGGGGATTTCAGTTCATCCAAAAACTCGAGTGGTCCCGACAGCTCGGCATTTCCTTGCACCTGGGTGTCGACGGCATTGGAACCCCCCTTGTATTGGCCTCAACGATTCTGTTGTTCGCGGGAATCTTCGTGTCCTGGCACATCAAGGATCGGGCGAAAGAGTTCTACATTTGGTTGCTGATCCTGGCGGCTGCCACGATCGGCGTGTTCATGTCTCTTGACCTGTTTTTCCTCTACTTTTTCTATGAAATGTCCGTGATTCCGATGTACCTGCTGTTAGGTATGTGGGGAAGTCACACCAAGCAGTACCTGGAGATGACCGATCCTGATGGGATGAAACGGAGGGATTCCGTCGGCTTTATTTTTAATTTCGGATCCAACAGCAAAGAATACGCAGCGATGAAATTGGTGCTCTTTCTCTCTGCGTTTGCCGTTGCCGCCTTGATGGGAATTTTGCTCATCTATAAATACTCCGGGTTGAATACGTTTGATATCCTGGTTCTTCGGGAACACGCCAACCTCATGAATATACCCGTCTTGGGGACAACCCTGGACAAGATTATTTGGATCTTGGTCTTTTTCGGCTTTGCATCGATCGCCCCACTTTGGCCGATGCATTCATGGTCCCCGGTCGGCCACGCGGCGGCGCCGGCTGCGACGAGCATGCTGCATGCCGGTGTCCTGATGAAGTTGGGGCACTTCTCCATTATTCGGGTGGCGTTCGAGATTCTGCCAGACACGACTAGGGAGTTGATGCCGATCGCCGCCATCCTTTGCATGTTCAGCATCATTTATGGCGGCTTGGTCGCGTTTTATGCCAAGGACACCAAGTATGTCATCGGCTATTCAAGTTCCAGTCACATGGGTTATGTTTTTCTCGGGATGGCCGCCCTCGACTACATCAGCTTGAGTGGGGCCGTCATCTATATGTTCGCTCATGCCATGGCCACCGGTATGCTGTTCGCGATGGCCGGATGGGTCTATGATCAAACCCATACACGAGACATTCCTTCTTTGGGTGGGCTCTCCAATAAGATGCCGTTTATCTCTGCCTGTTTTATTGTGGGGTGCATGGCTTCGATTGGGATGCCCGGCACGGTGAATTTTATTGCGGAGATCATGATCATCGTCGGTAGTTGGAATAAGTACCCATTGCAAGTAATCGTGGCCATGTTGGGCATCGTACTGACTCTCGCGTACCTGTTTAAGATGATGAGGGGGTTGTTCTACGGCCCGATGAACCAGAAGTACGGGCATGCTCATGATGCCGTTTCGACGGTGGATCGTCTCCCGTTGCTGATCATGATCGCGGTCAGCATCGGGTTCGGTATTTTCCCGATGCATCTCTACAATGTCGTTCGTTCTGGAGTGGACCCGTTGGTGGTGAGGATCACCCACGTCGTTCCTGTTGCCCAATCCAATGGCGACCCAGATACGCAGAGTGGAGTGAGTCGCTCTGATGCGAGGTCCCCCTCACCGGTCATTGTCAACGATGTCCTGGCGGCTCCGTTACAGATTTCACGAGGAGGAAGCGAATGATCTTTTCGCTCGATCTATCCTTCTCGGATCTGTTGCTGCTCTTGCCGGAAATCCTCCTCACATGTTGGCTGTGTGTGGTGCTCATCGTGGATTTCGCGTCTCCCCGCCTGCCGAAGGAACAGTTGGCCTATCTCAGCGTGACGGGACTTGTTCTGACGCTCGGATGTTTGGCGTGGTTTGACCTCAATCATGTTTCCGGCGCGCTCTTCGGCAACATGTTCGTGCTGGATCGCATGGCGATTTTCTTCAAGATATTCATACTGGGCGCCACCATACTCGTGATTCTCACCTCGGTCGAGTACGTCAATCGATTCACGTTATTTCGTGGGGAATACTATGTTCTCGTGGTGATGTCCGCGATCGGCATGATGTTCATGGCGTCGGCCAACGACCTCCTTTCGGTCTTTGTAAGTCTGGAGTTCTCGACTCTCGGGTTCTATGTGTTGGTGTCGTATTTACGCGAGGATCTGGCCTCAAACGAGGCGGGGTTGAAGTTTTTTATCCTGGGCGTCTTTGCCGCCGGGCTGTTCGCCTACGGCATCAGCCTCGTGTACGGCGAAACGGGCCAGCTGGTGTTTTCGGAAATGTCGTCTGCGCAAGCGACCCCCGGTCTCATCATCGGTTTTCTTCTGATCTTCGCCGCGTTAGGATTTAAGATCGGGGCCGTTCCCTTTCATTCGTGGATTCCCGACACCTACCACGGCGCCCCAACCCCCGTCACGGCATTTTTGTCGATCGCTCCCAAGGGCGCTGCCTTGGTGATCCTGCTGAGGATTTTCCTTGTCGCATTGGCATCCTTCAAACCGGCGTGGGTTTACTTATTGGTGGCGGTCTCGATCGTGTCGATGACGTATGGAAATATCGTGGCGATCGCTCAGCGAAATATCAAACGGCTGCTGGCCTACTCAGGGATCGCCCAAATCGGGACCGTCCTGATTGGCTTGGCGGCAGGAACGAAGATGGGGAGTGACGCCATCCTGTTTTATCTCTTGGCGTACCTCTTCGCGAATATCGGAGCGTTTGCCGTGGTCATTGCCGTTAGCGATGCGATCGGACGGGATGAAATCGAAGATTATCGTGGACTCAATCGCCGTTCGCCCTTTCTGGCATTTTCCATGTTGCTGTTTCTCTTGTCCTTAGCCGGCGTGCCGCCCCTCGCCGGGTTTATCGGAAAACTGTACATCTTTATAGCTGCGATCAAGGAAGGACTCTACACCTTGATTACGGTGGGTCTGATCAATATCGTCATATCGATGTACTATTATCTGATCGTGGTGAAGCAGATGTACATCAATGAGCCGGCAGATCCGTCTCCGATTAAGATTTCCCGTCCGATGAAGGCCGTCATCTATATCGGTTTGGCGGGGACCTTGGTGATCGGCATTTATCCTCAACCATTTACAGACTGGGTGGTCGAAGCCACGATGATGTTTTCCAACTTCGTGACTCCTTCTGCAACGGCCGTCCCCGCACCGATCCGCATCGGCGGGTAGGTTTCTCCTTTCTCCTCATTAGAGTTCTGCTACAATTACAGCGAGCGTGAAGTCTTGTATTATTCGGATTCCACACGACAAGCACAGCTCCATGAAAGCTTGTCATCTAGCCATGGAATCAGCCACACACCAACAGACGGAGTCCCCGGCAATCGCGACCGAGGAAGCGAAATCTCGTTCGGACATTGGCCCAGGTTCAATGAGCCCGACCCATGGCCGCGTTTCATGGTTCAAAAAGCTGACCATTGAGCAAAGGATACTGGCGGGGTTTAGTCTTGTCTTTGTCGGGATTCTTATCGTCACCGGCGTCTCCTATCACAACACCAGTATCGTGCTGGCCAATAGTCGGCTCGATAGTCGCAGCCATGATCTGCTCCAGCTCCTCAGCAGTATTGACGCGGCGATGAACGAAGCAGAGGATGCTCATCGACGATATCTTGTCACCGGTGACGCGTCCTATCTCGAATCCTACAAGAAAGTGGTCGAGCAAAAGCCGACATTCACTGCCTACCTTCGAGAATTGACGCGCGGTGCGACGGAACCGGAGCAACGAGTCGGGGTGCTTGATCGGATGATGGACAAACAGTTGAACGCCGAATCTAAGGCGATTGCCCTGTACGAGAAAAGTGGGTTCCGATCCGTGAAGAAGATGGCTCTTGAGGGGGCGGGCCGCCGAGAATTGGGCGTGATTCACCGACTCGTCGCCGAAATGGATTCAGACGAGAGACAGGCCATGAATCGTCGTATAGCGAATTCCGCTGTGGGGACTAGGAATACGATCATGCTCTTGGGCATGGGTGCGTTTCTTCAGCTGGTCTTGCTGGCGTGGGTCTACTATCTCATTCGCCATGACATTACGGAGCGGCGACGTGTGGCGGATGAGCTGAAGCGCCGCGGAGAACTCTTGGAGGCGGCCAATAAGGAATTGGAGGCGTTCAGCTACTCGATCTCGCATGATTTGCGGGCACCTCTGCGGCATATAGACGGATATGCCGCTCTCTTGCGTAAAACCGTTGAGCGGTCGTTGAACGAAAAGGGTGCGCGGTATTTGCAGACAATTTCAGATGCCGCTAAGCAGATGGGCCAGCTAATCGATGACCTGCTGGTCTTTTCGCGGATGGGTCGACAGGAAATGCTTCGCGCCACCGTCAATCTTGAGCAGTTGATCAACAGTATTCTTGCGGATCTGCGCCCGGACTTGCAAGGACGGGATATATTGTGGACAATCGCACCACTACCTGAGGTCAAGGGCGATCCGGCGATGCTGCGACAGGTATTTGTGAATTTACTTACGAACGCGATTAAATTCACCGGCACCCAGCCAACGGCGTCTATTGAAATCGGTGTGGATCGTCCTAGCCCAGCCGAAATCCTCATTTTTGTGCGTGACAATGGGGTTGGTTTTGATATGGAATATGCACCTAAGCTGTTTGGAGTTTTCCAGAGGCTCCACCGTGCTGATGAGTTTGAAGGCACCGGCATCGGCCTAGCCAATGTGCGGCGGATCGTTCATCGCCATGGGGGTCGGACCTGGGCGGAAGGAGTTCCAGGGAAGGGAGCTACTTTCTTCATTGCATTGCCGACAAGGAGTCATGAACCATGAATAGGGTGAAACCAATCGTCCTCGCCGAAGATAATCCGCGCGACGCCGAGCTTGCTCTTGCTGCCATGGAAGAGGAACACATTTCGGAGAAGGTCGTGCTCTGTCATGACGGGGCGGAAGTGCTGGACTATCTCTACTGTCGAGGGCAGTTCAAGTCTCGGTTGAAGGGCAACCCAGCTGTGATCTTTCTTGACCTCAAAATGCCAAAGGTGAACGGACTGGAAGTCTTGCGCACCATCAAGGCGGACATCAACCTGAGGCCGATTCCGGTCGTGATGCTGACTTCGTCACGAGAAGAACGGGATTTGGCTGAAAGCTATGCGTTGGGAGCGAACGCCTATGTGGTCAAGCCCGTTGAATTTCACAAATTTCTGTCGGCCGTGAAAGAGCTGGGAACCTTCTGGGGGGTCATTAACGAACCCCCTCCTGAAAGTCCCCGCTCCGCTCCGCTCCATTCATGACACCTCCGTTACGAGTTCTCCATCTGGAATCTGATCGGCACGAGAGTGACCGGCTTGAGACGATGTTGACGGATGGAGGCATCCCCTGCGTGATACGCCGGGAAGAGAGCCGAGCCGGCTTTGCATCCGCTCTCACAGGCAGTCAAGTCGACCTCATCCTGACGGAAAATAACCTACCTCGGTTTAATGGACGGTCGGCGCTTGAGCTTGCCCGACGATTGGCTCCTGGTATTCCCGTCATCCTCGTCTCGGCAACTCTTTCAGGAACACAGCGCATTGATATGCTGTCTGTGGGTGCCACGGATTGCATACCTAAAGATGAACTGGATCGACTGGTTCCATCAGTACGGCGCGTATGGCGAGAGCAACAGGAGCGTACAGCGCGTATGCGGGCCGAGGCGGCACTCTCGGACAGCCAAGCACAATTCCGGCAGGTGCAGAAACTTGAGGCAGTCGGTCGTCTGGCTGGCGGGTTAGCGCATGATTTCAACAACGTGCTCACCGTCATCATGGGGCAAAGTCAAGTGCTGCTGAGCGAAATGAGCCTGGAGGATCCACTAAGAGGTAAAGTTGAGGAGATGCACAAGGCTGGTGATCGTGCGAGGCTTCTTATTCGCCAGCTGCTTGCGTTCAGCAGAAAACAACCCTCTGAGGCGAAGGTTCTGAATTTGGATATGATCCTGGTCGACCTCGAACCCATGCTGCGGAGGTTGATCGGCGAGGATATCCGACTCATATTGAGACCAAGCATAGAAGATCTCAGAGTCAAGGCTGACCCCACCTTGCTAGAGCAGGTTGTGATGAATCTTGTGGTCAATGCTCGAGATGCCATGCCGAAGGGCGGTAAACTCACCATAGAAACTGCCGCAGCCGTTCTCGATCGCATGCCGGCGTACCCCATCAGTCCGATAGCGCCGGGAGTCTACGTCAGGCTTTCCGTCGCCGACACCGGCCACGGAATGGCTCCGGACGTGCAAGCGCATATCTTTGAGCCGTTCTTTACGACCAAGGAGGAAGGAAAGGGAACCGGATTGGGGCTTTCAACCGTCTTCGGCATTGTGACTCAAGGCGGTGGAGCATTGGATGTGACAAGCAAAACCGGGGAAGGAACACGTTTTGATGTCTATCTTCCACGCGTTGAAACTGAAATTGAGCTTTCATCGAACGAACAGTCTAACGTGCAATTACCACGGGGTCATGAAACGATCCTTCTCGTAGAGGATGATGAGAATGTTCGAACGCTGATCGGGGAGGAGCTCCGAAAACGTGGTTATCGAATCGTGGAAGCTAGAAATGGCGTGGAGGCGTGCCTTGTGGCCACCCCGTACATAGGGAAACTTCGGCTGTTGCTCACCGATGTTGTCATGCCGGGAATGAGCGGGGTGGAACTTGCTCGGAATCTCCATGTGATTAAGCCGGAGCTCAAGGTGCTCTTTATATCGGGCTACACGGATGATATCGGGATCGGTGCCGGTGATCCGGCCAGCACGTATCTACAAAAGCCTTTCACGCCGGAAGTTCTGGCAGAAATGGTGCGCGAAGTTCTTAACCGTCCCGCCGCCCCAAAGGGGAGTGGCCACATGTCGGCGCCATTGCAGTCCTCGATCCCGGCTCAATCGTGATACATGCAAAGGCAACACCAAAAATCGCTCCGTAATTGTGCTGCGACAGGAAGTACGACCAAGAGGCACCGTTCGTCACAATGGAGTCTGTGTGGAGCGACGTATCTGCTGGTTGCCGCATGCGTGCTCCCCAGTCCCAGCAGAGCCGGGGATCTCCCGTGGGTACAGCTTTCAGGTGGGATCCGGGTTTCTGTGTGGAAAGCCCAGGATCAATGCCCGATTGTCCCGAGAATGCTGGTTGTCGATTTGGATCCCGAACGCATCAAGTTTTCCGTTCATTATTACGCCCAGGAAGGGCTTTCAGAGCCTCTCAGGCTTGACCAATGGCAGAAACGAACAGGTCATCACCTGGTATTTAATGCGGGGTTGTTCCGTGAAAACTTCTCGTATCTTGGTCTCCTCTATAAAGATGGGCGCCCGTTGGGAAGCCGACGACACCCTTCGTGGCGCGGGTTGTTTGTTGCGGAGCCGACCGATTCGGGGTTGCGAAAGGCGCGGGTCCTTGATTTGGATTCGGAGGTCTTTGATGAAGAGCGACCCCCCTATCGAGAGGCGGCGCAGGCCCTCATGCTGCTTGATCGGACGGGTAAGGTGCGTGTGCGCGAGACGGGGAAATATGCCTATCAGACGATTGTTGCTGAAACGGTGGCCGGACACGTTCTTCTCTTTAAGAGTCTCGGAGCGGCCCGGTTATACGACATCGGGCAGTGTTTGAAGGACGTATTTCCTACAGTGCGTCAAGCGATGGCCATGGATGGGGGATCCTCTTCGGATGTTCGGGTTCTGGAATCACTATGGCAGAAAGATATGGAGACAGAGGACCGCACGTCATGGAAAAGCTTGTTCGCTGGAAACACGGGTAGTCATATTCCGTTGCCCACCGTGATTGGGGCAAGTCCCAGGTGATGATGAACTCGTGGGTGAAAATTATTGGAGTCGTGGCGTGCCTCACTGTTGGAGCCTGTGCGGATGGCGCCAAGATCGTTCAACAGCACGACACGGGTGGGGTGGTCATTTATCCGTTTAAAGAAGAACAGGGCCCCATACTCTCCTCGTTTCGAAAAGACGCGCTTGACCTCATTAAAGAGAAATGTAGCGGGAGGTCTTACTCCATCGTTCGTGAGGGGGAAACGCAAAGACGGACTCGCGTGGTGAGTCCGCTTGATGGAGCCCACGAACTCGTTGAGGAACGTCGATGGGGAATTCAGTTCGAGTGCAAGTAAACCGAACGAGGTCCGCTAGAATGGAACTGCGCTAAGAGTGGTTCGCGGTCCGCATGAGATCGTGAATGGTCAAGAGACTGATCAGGCGAACTTTTTCTCTTTCCACACGTGCTCTCCCATCCTGCTCTTGGCGATCCACAATCACTAATGCATGATCCACTTGAATCCCGGCTTCCCGCGCGACTCCCACAGCCTTGAGCAAGGACCCACCGCTCGTGAGTACATCGTCTACGATCAACGCTCGATCGCCAGGACGAATGCTGCCCTCGATCATCTTTCCCAGTCCATGGTCTTTGGGCTGCTTTCGAACGACGAACGTTCGCCAGAGACGCTGAGGCGAAGCCGCACAGGCAAAATCAGAAATAGTTAGGGCAATCGGGATGGCGCCGAGCTCGAGCCCGCCCAAACAATCGAACTCAATGTCCTTAAGCGCCTCGTAAGCGAGTTGGGCAACGAGACGGCGCGCCTTCGGATGTGCCATAAGCGCACGACAATCCACATAAAATGGACTGATCTCACCGGACGCGAGTTTGAACCCTTTGTTACGATCCCATTTAAATGCCTCAGTTTGGTGAAATGCTTGCGCCAGTTGTTCCCGAACCGTCACGATTGATCCTCCCACGTTCAGCGTCATTAGAGTGGCGGCATTCTACACTGCCATGAGGACTACTGGTACACCTTTTCACCGATGCTGGTGCGGCGTAACCACGCAGAAGCGACGAATTTCGTCTGCCAACGTGTTAGCGACCAACTGAAGGTCGAAGGACAAGACAGAACGCAATTTAAGATCGGACTCCCTTGGCGATTGGTGCTTGACGAACCCCTTCGGCCCTCTTCCGCACCATGCGTCTGCACTTATAGGTGCCCAAAAAACATGGCCCGGAGCCCCATCACGGGAGCCCCGGGCCCTGAGGTACCCCTCACCCTGTCCGTCTACCGCTCAGTACCCCGCCTTGGCGTTGGGGTTCACCTGGCTGGGGAACGGATCCAGGATGCT
>CAYTAS010000089.1:0-13608 GCA_964435885.1 uncultured Nitrospira sp.
AATCGCAGGTTGGTGCCCCCGATACGAATTGAACGTACGACCCGCGGTTTAGGAATGGCTTAAGGGTTAATACCACAAGGCTCGGTGTTACAAATGGTTTCCCCGTTTTTTTAATATATCGAGCTGTTAGGCAGTTTCTACTGTTTTCAATTGATTCCAATGGGTCTCGCCCTTTGGAGGACTTTTTAGCACAAATTTAGCACAACCATCAGCATGGGGAACTGCGGATCTGCAATCCTACTTCGGAGCGACACGCATGTCGTGTGAGCTTAAACCCTCCGAATTCAACCCACCCTCCAGATCCCGAAGAGGAATCGTTAGGACGTAATCCCATAGGCCTCCTGTTGTGCAAGGAGCACTCGGGAGCCTAGTCAAGACTCAGGAGGTTTGGTAGTATCCTCCCACTTATGCCTACCCGGCATTCCATCCTCGTTTCACTTTACGATTACCTGTTTGGTATCGGTTGTGTCCTCATTGCGGCAATTGTGCGGCTCATGTTGTCGCCGTTCGTGACAGTCAGTGCTCCCTTTATGACGTTCTTTGTGGCAATCGCGGCAACCGCTTGGTATAGGGGCCTAGGTCCCGCACTGTTCGCTTCCTTCCTATCCACCCTGCTGGCCGCGTACCTCTTTCTTCCGCCTCTATGGTCCTTGGAAGGTACATTTCAACATCTCATCCCAGTTACGCTGTTCTCCGCCGAAGCCAAAGCATTGGTCTACCTCATCCATGTCTTGCAGCAGCGGATAGAGCAGGCCCAGCAAGGAAAAGTTGACTTGGCTCTAAGCGAAACGCGGTTCCGCGAGCTCGTGGAACGTGCGCCGTTCGGGATCTACGTGGTCGATTCCCACTTACGGATTGCCCACATGAACAAGGCGGGCTGGCACGGCGCCTTTCGGAACGTCCATCCGATCATAGGACGGGATTGCGGCGAGATCATGCGGATTCTCTGGCCGGGACCGGTGGCGGAAAACATTATCGGTATTTTTCGTCACACCTTGAAGACCGGTGAGTCCTATTGCTCCCACGAGTTCCTCTATCCACGAGCTGATGTTGATCAGACGGAAGCGTATGAATGGGAACTTCACCGTGTGACCATGCCAGACGGTGGATATGGAGTCATCTGTTACTACTTTGATTCGACGAAGCTGAGGCAAACCGAGGAGGCGCTACGCGAGGCCCAAGTGCGGCTGCAACATTGGAACCTCGAGCTGGAGCAGGCGGTGCAGGTGAAGACCGCTGAGTTACTCGAATCTCAGGAGCGCTTACGCAGGCTGGCGACGGAACTGAATTTGGCCGAGCAGCGCGAGCGGAAACGCTTCGCCACCGAGCTGCATGATCATCTGCAACAGATATTGGTCGTGGGGAAGCTGATGGTCGGCCAGGGCAAGCGCGTGGCGAGAGACGTGCCTGAATGTGAACGCGCCCTCCAGAAGGTCGATGATCTCTTGTCGGATGCATTGACATACAGCCGGACGCTCGTGGCAGAGCTGAGCCCATCGGTGCTGCATGAGTTTGGGCTGCCGGCCGCCCTGCGGTGGTTAGGGGAGCAGATGAAACGGTTCGAGCTCACCGGCACGGTTCAGATCCAGACCCCAGAGGAGTTGGGACTGTCAGAGGACCGTGCCATTCTCCTGTTTCAGTCGACCCGAGAGCTGCTCATTAATTCGGCGAAGCATGCGGAGGCGAATGAAGCGGTCATCAGGCTGACGCAGGAGGATGGCACGCTGCGTCTCGTCGTCCAAGACCAAGGCATTGGCTTCGATCCCACGGTCGCGCAGCAATCAGGCTCAAGCAAGTTCGGCCTGTTGAGCATTCGGGAACGTATGCATGCCATGGGAGGGCGCTGGGAGATTCATTCGGCCAGTGGAAAGGGGACCACTGCGATCCTCTCACTCCCGTATGAGTCCGTTTCCGGGTCGGTGGAGAAGGGGGGCCTGGCCTCATCGAGCGTGGGGATCGTCACGGAGGGGAACTCCATACCGGAAGGGGCTGCCTGTCGTATTCTGCTCGTCGACGATCATGTCATGGTTCGGCAGGGCTTGAGATCCATACTGGATGGATATCCCGATATCCAGGTGGTGGGCGAGGCAGACAATGGCCAGGATGCGATTGAGCTGGCAGAACGTCTGCAACCCTCCATCGTCCTCATGGACATCAATATGCCGAAGATGAATGGCATTGAGGCGACGACACGAATCAAAACCCGGTGGCCTCAGATCCTAGTGATTGGGCTCTCGGTCAATGCCTCGGAGGACAACACCGGCGCGATGAAGCAGGCGGGGGCGACGCTGCTCATGACGAAGGAGGCGGCCGTCGATGAGCTGCATGGAGCCGTTCAGCAGGCGCTAAAAGTGTCAGCCAGCTGGTCGCCGTAACCGTGGATGACTCCCTCACAACTATTGGACGGTAGTCACATTCGCTCCAGTTCCTTCACGATTCTGAAGAAACGGGATTGGGTCTTCTGGTTTGGTCAATTGAGTGACTGGCGCCGCGATGTCGATCATTATCTGGAATGTCTGCTGGAAGGGGAGACGTGCTGGAGTGGGCGGTCGCTTAGCGAGCAACCAGCGGTTTACGAATGGCTTAGGGAGTACTAATTAAAGACTCGGTGTTTCAAATGGTTTCCCCGTTTCTCTCCATGTATTGGAGGCTTAGGCGGCTTCCATTGTTTTCATTGATTCCAGCGGGTCTTGGACTTAGGAAGACTTTTAGCACAAATTTAACACAAGCATAGGTGGGTGATAATCATCTCGTAGCGTTAGGTGCTTTCAAGTTCCTTGAGCGTCTTGCCATCTTTGTTTTTCCAGGCGATGAGCCCGTTGGCGTGACCACCGTGTATGACGGCCGCGGCTGCACTAGGACTCGCGAACTCAGCGTTCTTGGCAAATAACAAATGATCTGTTTTCACTGTGAGGATATCTTCGTCTTTCAATTTCTGTCTCATATTGACAGGCCATGGGTATTTGTGGGTGGAAGGTCTCTCAGAGAGTACGGCTTGCGATCCTGCGAGTACCACAAGCCCGTTTGGCGTCAAATGCCCTGTGGCCTTGAGTCCCTTTATTTCACAAGAAAGCAGCTCCCTTTCCGATATATTCGCTGCACGTATTTCAGTGGGAATCAATACTTCCACGCCAAGTATGGGCAACAATTGCTGGATTTTCTCAAGAAAATTGTCCATGTCTGCCCGGTCTGACTCGGGCAAACGCGCACCACTACTCTGGCCATTCTGAACTTCGGCTCGACCCGCTTGCTTTGCAAGCTCAAGCAAACGCCCTTCGAGATATCTGATATGGGCTTTAGTCAGATTTTCGTCTTTGCTTGTAAAAAATGCTATGTGGTTCCAAAAATCCTTGTCTAGATGGTTTTTTACTCTATCCCGGATGGATTCTGCCTCTCCGATATATACGGCGCTCTTTCCGCTCTCTGGATGTATGCCTGTGAGAAAGTAGACGCCTGACTTCTGAGACTCAGCCCTGGCAAGTGTGCTATCGAATTCACTTCTTGGGCCAGCGACGCCTTGGCCGGTCCAGCTTATTATTTCAGCCGTTCTGAGTCGTTTGGGATCGCCGTGAACGAGGAAGATCTTAATGGTTGCACTTGACATGAATTGAATCTTTAAAACGTTTTATTCGGGGTGGCCCATTGTATTGCGCTATACCGAACACAAATTCCAACCATTAGGTTACTGGATGTGCACGCTTGAGCAAAGTAATTAGCAGTCAATGGTAAATGTAAACGGCATATGGTCACTGTACTTTAGCCATTCACTGTGACGACCAACGGCTAAAGTATTACCTTGAACGCTAAAAATGTCTTTTGACGAAAAGGCATAGTCTATGTGATACGGCTTCAGCAGGTTTTTTTGATGGAATAAAGTGGGGATAGATTCTTGCCCCTGCTCTTCGCCAGTCACTGCATGATATAAGCTGACCATATTTATTCCATTCAGCTCTCTTACGACATCACTATGATTCCACCATCGGTCCCAGACGTCCCATATTTTATTGCTGTTCAGGTCTCCGCAAAGAACTGTGTGTTCGGCTGCCATTTTGTCTTTGTGGAGTTGTAAATATTGCCAGAGTTGGCCGATATAGCGAAAGGTTGGTGAATTGGCATATTTTGCCCACACTCCGACCAGATTGAACCGGTTATTTACACGGACAGGCAAAAACGATTGCAATCCATTGTCATCCCATTTGAGCCGCTCAATTTGTACTGAGCTAGATGTGAATATCCCAAGTCCTCTGTACTTGTTTTCCCCAACCCAAAGATAGTTTTTTGCCCATTGTTTGTATTTACCTTTCCCGTACTCAGGATTGTCACACTCCTGGATTACATAAACATCTGCATTTAGCTCTGCAATAGTTTCAAACTTACTATGAAAGGCGCCGTTACAGTTCCATGTAGTGATTTTCATATTGCCGTCGACCTAGTTGCACGCGCCAACCGGCAAAGCGCATCCGAAACAATGGAAAGTCTTCGCTGAGAATCGTCTTGCCCGCCGCAGTGTATGCTCTTGCCTCGACTTGGTCAATTTAGAGGGGCAGTCGTCTGGATGTTAGGGGGTAATAACCGTTTTCTTCCCTCCAATACAGGGAGACGCACATTGCCCTCACTTTCAAAAGGAAGGGATGTGCGAATCTGGCATGGATATATCTGGGCCAAATGAGCCCCTGCGCAAGTCTCCCGCTCCGATACAGCCGGCCGGACGGGGAAGAATCCTCCTGTATCAGTAACATGAGATGGTTCAGTTAAGATCACCCAGTTATGCTCGCTTGACACGTCATGCATATTGACGTACATTCGAGTCATGCAGTCTGCATGACATAGGAGGCGTTATGAAAACCACGATGATGCAATTTCGCGTGAATGACGAAGAAAAGGCGTTGATCGAGAAATGCGCGAAAAAGGAAGGCATGACCGTGTCGGAATACATCCGCGCCAGCATGCTCATGTCCATGGTCATGGACGGGGAAGTGCAGGCCCTCAAGATCATTGGCCGGACCATCGGCATGAAGGCCATGGATGCCTTGAGCCGACGACTGAAAGCGCATCCCACGGCAGAGTGACGGAGGGGTAGGACTGTCCCGTCCGGCGCGAGCCGGACGGCCAGCGCCGCCCCCGTTTGGTAAATACGGGGGCGCAAACCACACGGTTCCTTACAAGGATTCTATTCGTTCTATGAGTTCCCCCTTCACCCTGACCATCGACTGGCTTGGCTTCACGTTACCGACTGCCTCGGCGCGAGAGACCATGGACGTCTTGGGAGGCGATTGGACTAAGACGAAAGGCGGGTTCCGAGGCTATCGGTTTGTCTGGATCACGACCAGCCCCGGACGCGGGATCGGCAAGCTCGGAACCGGCGTTGATCGGAATCCGGCGGAAGTCCATGTTGATCTGTCCGGGGGCCTTGTCGCCCAGTGGCCACCAGAGAAAGTGCGAGCCATTCTGCAATGGGTTCTCCGTAAAAACGGGCACCTCACCCGGATTGATTGCGCACTGGATGACCGGGTCAGCTCCGTCTCGCTGACGACCATCAAAGACGCGATCACGGCGGGGCAGTGTGTCACCCGGGCCAAATGTTGGCAAAAGACATGGTCGGGGTTGATCCATGAAGGCACCTCCACTGGCGAAACCGTCTATCTCGGCAGTCGGCAGAGTCAGACCCTCCGCCGGATTTACGATAAGCGTCTCCAGATGCAATCACAAGAGCGTCCCGACTGGCAGGACTACGGGATCCGCTGGGAACTCGAACTCAAACAGGACCGGGCCCAGCTCTGTGGGCAGATGCTGTCGTATCTCGAGGACACCCACTGGCTGGAGTACATCGTCGGTGTCCTCCGGTCGCATGTCGATTTCCGGGATACCCAGCGAGACGAGGCAGACGAATACCGCTATCGGGCTCCGCTCTTGGACTGGTGGGCAACGCTCACAGATGGCTTCCGAAAATCCCGGCTGGTCGTGGAGAAGGAGCCCCAGACCCTCGCGGACGTGAAAAGCTGGCTGCACCAGTCCGTAGGACCGCTCTTAGCGGTCGTCCTGGAACGGCCCGGTGGACTCGATTGGCTGCAGCGTATCGCCAAAGCCGGGAAGAAGCGCTGGAAGACCAAGCATCATCGCCTCCTCCAGCAACCCAGCCACAACGGGGTACCGGCAGAGGCACGGCCGATCGAGTCGAACGGATCGTAACCTACTACAGACCCTGTCCCCCTCTGCCCACCAGGGACAGGGTTGAATCCGGGGTGCTGGGCGGCGCGCGTCGCATCGGCAAGGCCTGAGGGCTTCGGAAGGACCCGTCCGATGCTCTCCCGCAGAGCCTAGCCACCATGTGAGACGCTGGCGTGCTGACGCGAGCGCAAAAGGGGGTGCGGGGGTGTCGTCAGACGCCCCCGATTTGGGAAGCCATGTTGCTCACGATTAAAGACCTGTGTCGCCAGCTCAACATGAGGCCATCAACGCTCTATCTGTGGGCGAAGCAAGGCAAGATTCCCTGTCAAAAGATCCATTCACTGATCCGCTTCGATCCTGACGCGATTGCCGATTGGCTCCGCTCATTCAATTCAAGCCAGGCCACGACAGCCCCCTCACGGCCCCACGATCCAGACCCGGACCTCGACCGGATTATTGAAGCGGCAAAACGCGAGGTCTATACTCCCGGCCACGGGGAAACCATAACACCGAGTCCCACTCGAAAGGAGTGAACTGATGGGACTCATCAAGAGAGGGAGTATGTGGTGGATGTCGTTTATGTTCAACGGTCAGCAGGTGAGGCGGTCGACGGGAACGGCTGATCGACGTTTAGCCGAAGCAATTCTTGGCAAAGTGAAGGTCCAAATTGTTGAGGGTCGCTTCTTTGAGAAACCCAAAGAGGAACCACGACGGTTTTTCGAACTGATGGAGCGATTCGCGACGGAGCATGCCCCACGTCGTGCCAGCTATCCAAGACTGCTGACCCATGTGTCCCATTTGAAGCAGTTCTTTGGAGATGTGCTGTTGACTGACGTAACGCCAAAACGGATTGTGGCCTACAAGAACAAGCGCTATGCCGATAAGGTCATGCCTGCCACCATCAATCGTGAGTTGGCGAGCTTGAAGAAGGCGTTTAACCTGGGGCGGCGTGAGTGGGAATGGTGTTCGGACAACCCTGTGACGCGTGTATCAATGGAGAAAGAGAACAATGCGCGGGACCGTTGGCTGAGCCTCGAAGAGGAATATCGGCTCTGCCATGTGGCTCCAGGGTGGTTACGAGACATTGTGCTCTTTGCCATTCATACGGGGTTACGGATGGGAGAAATCCTGGCCTTAACCTGGCATGCGGTGGATCTTTCAAGGCGGACGTTGATGGTGTGTAAGTCGCAGAACGGGGAGCGGCGAACAATTCCCATCAACCGGACGGTGATGGATCTGCTATCGCACCGGGCTCGCAGCAAACCGCCGACAACGGACTCTGTATTCTGGAGTGAGGTGGGCACCCCACTCGATGGACCGAATCTAAGACGGGCGTTTCGCTCTGCTCTGAGGAAAGCCAAGATCGAGGATTTACATTTCCACGATCTGCGGCACACGTTTGCCACGAGAATTGTGCAAGTGGGGGTGGATCTCTATAAGGTTCAACGCCTGCTGGGGCACAAATCACCGCAGATGTCGCAGCGGTATGCGCATCACTATCCAGAAAGTCTACGGGATGGGGTCGAGGCGCTGGAGCGGGTTAGCACAAATTTAGCACAATCGACAGTGGCGCTACAGGCGGTTTCTGTAACTGCTTGAAATATTGGTGCCCCCGATACGAATTGAACGTACGACCCGCGGTTTAGGAAACCGCTGCTCTATCCAACTGAGCTACGGGGGCATGGCTGAACTGTAGCGCACTGGCAGGCGGATTGGAAGGGGAGGGGCTAGACGGATGGCTTCCTAATCCTTTGGTGTATGGCCCACCTATGGGCTCTAGTGTTCCACCCAGTAGACTGAGGGGAGGTATCCTACTATATGAGAAGCTGTATGGAGATCGGTAATACAGGCTGAATGGCTCAGGTAAAGCGTGTCAGCGAATACTGGTCTTGGCGTCAATAGTCAAATGTACGATGCCCTTTTGGCTTTGAGGACATGAGGAAGGGACGGTGTACGCGACACCGCCACGAAGGGTTACCTATGAGCGGAGGTGATCACCATGCCTGCCAGCGGTCTTCGCGGTATTCCAGATATTCCGTTAGGGTCTCATCACCGCACATTTTACCGGCACCCCAAAGAATTTCTCCGAATGAGCGCCTCCTTTCTCAAAGCAGGCTTGATCAACTATGAAGCATGCGTCTGGATTCTTCCGCCGCCGGTGGCACCCGAATCCGCTGTTCATGCGCTCTCCCAGCACGGTTTGGATGGTCCAGAACTGCAAGCCACGAAGCAGCTTCAAATCTTGTCGGCACACGACTGTTATTTTTCCACAAGCCTCTTTGATATCGACGCTGCCTTGAATCGGCTCGTGTCGCTATTTGGCATGGCCCGCCAAATGGGCTACAGAAGCGTCCGTGCCGCTGGTGGTCCCGGGCCGTTTCTCTCCGAGGGACGTCGCCGAGCCTTTATGCGTTATGAACAACACGCGACGGAGGTCATCGCCAGACATCCATGCATCGGATTATGTTGCTATCCCTCACCCCACTGTTTACCGGCTACCGAGATATTTGACATTATGAGTACGCATCCGAAAGCGTTGCTTCGAACCCCCGACGGTTGGGCTACCGTCTAAGTGAGCATCTGACTCAGGCCACTGTCTCTGTGCGCGCCGGTCACTCGCACATCTTCTCGGGCACGCTATCGATTGGTGGATCCCTCTCGCCTTCCTGAGAATCCGATTGCCGTCCCATCGCTGGTCGGCTGGTCCGTTAGTCGCAGCGGGCTGAAGCGCAGGCATGGTTGCAGTACGTCCTCAAGGGATGGGATGCTACGCGGAGGCAGAAGCGTGTTGAGTTTTCGGGGACACGGTCAGACCGGATAGGCGACGGGCTCTCACCGTTTGTGTCGTCTGATCAACTACTCGGCCATCGGGAGCCGGTTGGACTCCCGCGTACGATCGACGTATCATGCCGTACACTACCTGTTCTTGAATTTCAGAATTGAAGGCTCAGATGCAGCCGAACGTTTTCCCCTCAAGCCGGTCAGGTGAGAGCTGGCTCATTCGATACGGCTTCGCTATTTTGCTGGTGGCACTCGCTACGGGTATCCGAATCGCCCTGCGGCCGATCATTCCGACAGGGTTCCCATTCCTCACGTTCTTCTTGGCCGTCATGCTCGCGGCCTGGCGCGGTGGCTTGGGGCCGGGTCTCTTGGCGTCCGTACTTTCAACGCTCGCCGCCGACCTTCTCCTCATAGAGCCGCTGTATGAATTGCATCTCACTGCTGGCTATTACGGGGTCAGTCTCGCTGTCTTTTTCGTAGAAACAGTGGCTATTACGATGCTGACCGAACGTGTCAAGCGAACCCATGATGCCCTGAGCGAGAGTGAAACGCGATTCCGACTGATAGCGGACGCTGCGCCGGTGCTGATTTGGATAGCAGGTATCGATAAACGTTGCACGTACTTCAATCAACGCTGGTTAGACTTTACCGGTCGGACTCTGGAGCAGGAGCACGGTGACGGATGGACCCAAGGGGTCCACCCTGATGATTACGACCGATGCCTCAGGACGTATGTCGCTGCTTTTGATCGTCGGGAGCCATTCACAATGGAATATCGCTTGCGCCGAGCGGATGGCCGATACGGCTGGATTGTCGATCAAGGCGTGTCTCTGTGGGGGGACAACCATGAATTTCGCGGTTATATCGGCGCCTGTGTGGATATCACCGATCGTAAACAGGTTGAAGCAAAACTGCGCGAGAGCGAGGCGCGATTGCGGTCGATCTTGAACCACGCGCCGGCAGCCATGTTCATCAAGGATCCTGACGGACGGTATCTCTTTATGAACGAGGAGGGCGCACGAGTGTTGAGCGTGAATCGCGAACAGGCTATTGGCCGTACCGACCACGACCTTCTTCCCCCTGAGCTGGCCGCGCAATTCGTGGCCAACGACCAACGGGTGTGGGAATCGGAACGGTTGCTGACCGTGGAGGAACTGGTGCCTCAAGCGGACGGTGTCCATACCTCTGTGGTCAAAAAGTTCTTGTTGTGGGACGAGCAGAGCCGACCCTATGCCCTGAGTGGGATTGCGCTGGATATCACCCCCGGCTTGAAGCTGGAGGCGGCCGTTCAGGCGAGTGAAGCCCGGCTGCGGTTAGCCCAATCGGCGGCCAACATCGGGGTGTTCGATTGGGATATCCTCGCACAGAAAGGCGTCTGGTCCCCTGAACTGGAACGTATGTGGGGTCTGCCGCTGGGGGGCTATGACGGCACGGCCGAGGCCTGGCGGCATCTCGTTCATCCGGACGATCTGGCAGCGGCTCATGCCGGCTGTCAACGATCGTTGAACGATCCCATGGCGGCCGCTGCCTTTGAGTATCGCATCGTGCGATCGGATGGGGCCGTGCGCTGGATTTACGCGAAGGCCAAAACGTTGTGTGATGCGAATGGCCGGGCGATCCGCATGGTCGGCGTCAATCTCGACATCACGGAGCGGAAGGAAGCGCAGTTGCGCGTCGAACGATTTAACCAGGAACTGGAAGCGCTCGTCGAGGACCGTACGCGAGATCTGGTGCTGTCTCAGGAACGCCTGCGCGCGCTGACGAGAGAATTGAACCTGACCGAGCAGCGCGAACGGAAACGGCTTGCGACTGAACTGCACGACCATCTGCAGCAGATGTTGATCGTCGGTAAATTGACGATCGGACAGGGCAAGCGGAGCCCAAGCGGCGTGCCTTCCTGGGAAACCGTCCTGAATAAAGTCGATGAGATATTGTCCGATGCGTTGACCTACAGCCGCACCTTGGTGGCGGAACTCTGTCCACCGGTCCTGCGCGATCAGGGTCTGACTGCCAGCCTCACGTGGCTCGCTGAGTACATGATGACCAAACATGCGCACACTGTGACCGTCCAGGTGCCCAATGACCAGGGGCTCAACCTGCCGGAAGATCAAGTGGTATTACTCTTTCAATCGGTGCGAGAGCTGCTCATCAATTCGGCCAAACATGCCGGCACTGGACAGGCCACGCTCACGATGGACGCGCGCATGGATGAGCTCCGCATTACCGTCAAGGACGAAGGGAAGGGATTCGACTGTACCGCTGCAACGGAAGCGGGACTGCCGAGTGGAGAGATGTCCTCCAAGTTTGGCTTATATAGTATCCAGGAACGCATGCGGGCCCTAGGCGGCTCGCTAGAAATTCACTCGGCGCCCGAGAAGGGAACGAGCGCGAGCCTTGTGTTGCCGCTGACGAAGCGTGTGACACCCCAAGGGGTGATAAGTGGTGATTCGCCCTGTATGTCTCCTCGTTCGCAAACGGATCCCGTTCCCGCCGATCCATCCACGATTCGCATGTTGCTCGTCGATGATCACGCCATGGTTCGTCAAGGCCTTCGCACGATGCTGGAGGGGTATCAGGATATCCACATCATCGGTGAGGCGGCGAATGGTGAGGAAGCGATCACGTTGGCGCGTACGTTTCAGCCCGATGTGGTGCTGATGGACGTGAACATGCCACAACTGAACGGCATTGAGGCGACCGCCATACTCCAGCGGGACTTTCCTGATATGGTCGTTGTGGGACTGTCGGTGAATGCGGACAAGGGAAATCGGGAGGCCATGATCCAAGCTGGTGCCGCAACTCTGCTCACGAAAGAAGCGCCAGTTGAAGAGTTATATCAAGCCATTCAGGCTGCAGTGAAATCTCTCCACGCACGAAAATGACTATGCGATAAAGGCGTCCAAGAACACCGCAAGGAGTAACCGATTCCTTCAACTTGAGGCTATGGGTTGGGAGTTCCAGGCTCACAACTTTCCCAACTCCACTGCTTATCGGTCCGCTGGTTATATGGGAGAGTCAGTGCTGGCCGGATGTTTTTCGGATTTTTTTTAGCCCGAAAAATGGGTGCCCGAGTAGCGTGAATGGGTGTCTGCAACGGTAGCTCCTTCCATGGATAGCCAGCACACTGCCAAAGGCATAGTCTAACGGCCCAGTCATGCGTCTTCCTCAAACTCGGTACTTCAAGGGGAGAAAATGGCCGCAACAGGCAGTGTTGGTCAGGTCTGATGCTCCACAGGCTTTTGCGCGGATACACTCGCTGAAAGGTCTTCTCTGAGGATGGCAGGAATGGCAAGTACCAGAGTGAGCCTGGATACAGGATGAGGAGAGCTGCTCCAGTAGCCTGTAACAGCGGAAACGTACATAGCACCGAGGAGTCGGGGGGCGTTGAGTGTACCGGGCTTGGTGCCTCAGCTGATGAACCGCAGTTTACGTACGATCCGTTCTTATGGTAAAAATTTATACATGGAAGATATACGACCGGAAGTTGGAAAGTTCCTCCGTTCCTGCGAACACTTATTCGGCTTCACGCACGAGAGCGGAAAGCTGACGCCTCTGGAATGTCAAGTGCTGGAATATTACGTGGAAGAACTCCATAAGCAGATCGCCCCGCACTGCACTAATACTCAAACTCATTGCCAGGATGATGCTATTTCCTCTTAGAATTGGCGACGCGTTACTGACGCGCGTCAGCACTATGACCAGCAGAGGAATCATTGCGACAAGTCGAGCGCGAATCCCGCGATTCCAACTCCACAGGCAATCTCTATGTCCGCATGGGGCTCTGTTTCGCCCGACTCCATCAATAATCCTCGTGGAGCAAGCAGTCCTATCGCTCTGATAACCTCATCCCTACAGGGCCGTGGCTTCAGAATCGCAGGACGGTAAAAGATTCCCTCTATCAGCATGGGTCATCAGGACCTATTCCCAAGCCCAAGACGGTACGTGATAGTGTTGTGCTTGGTCGCAACCGGCTGTGGCCGACCGGCTCGTCTTGACCTTCTTTATCGCTGCGGATCGTGGGGCAGGTTTGGGCCTGAAGCGCTTTGTGCTGGGGAACAGAAATTGGGGCGCTGGTTCCCTTTGCTTCCGTATACCGCTCATTGATAGTTACCCACAGCATCCCCCGACGAAGACTTGCCGCTGTCAATAGGTATGCCAACAGGTGATACAGAGATGGACTGTAGAATGGGTGAAGCCGTCGATTAATTCCATCCGCTGTTCGACGACCATTCCACAATTGGAACAGGGGTTGGTCGTCACCGAAGGTGGCTTATGCTCTTGCACTTTCATCAGTCGCTACCTTCATGTTCGGACGAACACGTTGATTGCAGACTGCTGACATAAGTTCGCCTTCCGATTTGGATCTCATAAAGCTCCACAAACGCTTCTTCAATGAGCCGGTGTGGTCTCGTTGGAGTCCCCACTGGATGGTCCGCAGTCGATTATCCAGTAATGCCACGGTTCGTTCCAAATCCATCAGTCGATCGTTGCTCATAACCGTTCGTTCAGGTGGGATCATGTCCTCCTCCTTATCGATAGCTTAGACGGCACAATGCCGAATAACGCCGATGACGAGCCCTTCAATATGAAACTCATCTGACGGATGGACGATAATTGGTTGCATCGTCTCGTTGGCCGGACGAAGTTCGATATGCGCGC
>CAYTAS010000090.1:0-13313 GCA_964435885.1 uncultured Nitrospira sp.
GGAGGCATTTGAATCAGTAAGACGGGAATTCGAATTAGCGATACGCCATCCTATGTTTATTACAAAGCGCGTGGTCGATTCGGCGGGGGTTTTGCGAACAGCCGCAACTCTTCATGAATACTCAAAGCCATTTTTTCCGGCTACAACTAAGCATATCCTTGAAAATAAGAAATTATTGGCCCTTATTAAAGACTATGACGGACAAGACTCGCTCGACAGTTGTAGATGTATGTTAGAAGTTGCGTTCTGGCGAATTGAAGAAGCCAAAACAAATAGTTCTTGCGCGCTTAAGAGTGATCACACCAATTGCGACCTTCACTCTGACTCTTTCCAATCACTCCTCAAAGGTTTTTTGTACTTGAACGATGTAAACGAATGTAATGGTGCTCATCGATACGTCCCACACTCTCATAGAATTACCGTAAGGCGAATTCTTTTTGAGTACCTCAATAGTATTTTGTGGTTACGTGATTCGCCGCGCATTCCAAAATATTTGAGGGCATTTCTGGCTAAGAAAGAGACAGTGATAGCCCGACAAGAGAACAGTCTCATATTTGAGGATACCTTCGGGTTCCACGCGGCGTCACGACCGAAGTCTGGCTATCGTCGGGACATAATTTACTTTCAGTATCGCGGGAACCCCTTTAACGTTTAGGCCGATCCCTTTCAAGGATAACTCGCTTGCCTCCGTCATCTGGATTAGAGGCTGCCACAAAAGTCCAATCTATTAGCTTGTTCAGCCCATTCGCGCCTACCACTCTAATGCCCTTACTTCCAGCAGGCCAGTCCAATGTCAGAGTAACCTCAAAGGGAGTGACCGCAGGCAATGCGTACCTTCGTAATGTGCCGACAACCTCTATTGCCCAGTAATCCGGACGATCTACGTAGACACGGGGTATCAATTGAATATCCATATTCGCATATGGTTTGATGCCAGTCACGACCAAGTAATGGTAGAAATCTACCGATACTTCATCGATTCGGGAATCCAGAAACTCTACAAGGCGACATGTAAGCAACAGTGTGTCAGAAGTCTTGTCCATAACCGTCTCCTTCAGGATGTGAAATTCTTGTAAGAAAGCATTTCTTACCAATTATTGCAAGAGGGCACAGCATCGTGGCCGACACGGATTCTAGATATAAGCCCATATCTGCGGTCGACGCAGTTGTTGTAACGCGTGACCGACCTCGTTTACTTAAACGATTAATCATATCTCTCAATGAAATAACGGCCCCTAGCGGGGGGGGCATATTGGTCGTTGATGATTCTCCCGACACGCATTCCATCGCGTCAAACAGAGACGCAATTGGCTATTCCAAGCACCATCAGTTGCTACATGTTTCACGTTTGACATGGCCAAGTGTTCGCGCTGCTCTCGGGCTCGTCTACGGCAAGAAAGTTGCGGATTTTCTGAGTTGCTTGTCACTAGGACGGGCTTATTGGAATACATCGGATGCCAGAAATATTGGCCAAGCTGTTAGCTTGGCGATTAACAAAGGTCACCCTGTGTTGCATCTGGACGATGACGCAGTACTCTCAAAGCTAAGTTTTTTGGACATTTGTGCCCACCTTACGCTCTTCAAAGTTAGCGGCTTACCCGATTACGCGCGCCTGAGGTGGTTACTGTGGTTTTTTGCCATTCATTCATCGGATTTCACTGAACGTTGCGCTCGGAGTGGAATTTGGCGCGAGGTCTCGGTTTCTTCGAGTCGGGAGAGGCATGAAAAATTGCTTTCCGTGTTCACGGACTTGTCCATCCCTAATAGAATTCCTTCTGCAGAGATTGACTTACTCAGTTTCGTCGATGAGCTTCCCGGTCAGATCGGGACTGGAATCGCATATTTGACAAATAGGATAACTACGCCAACACCATTTTTTTTCCCTTTCCCCCAGGAAGATCAGGTTTGGGTAAGGCAAATTATCCGAGGTGGTATTGAGGCAAGAACGGCGAGTTATCCTGTCAATCACTTGCCGGATAGAAAGAAGATTCTTGACCTAGATTTACTCTTGCGGGAGGAAAATGGTTATGCAGCCTCAGCAGCCCTCCAGCTTGAGTCATCAGGGTATAGCCTTCGGCAATGCTTGACGGGGATCCTTAGAAGTAGGAGCGCGCGTATTGGGCTTTGGCAACGTATCTTAGAACAAACCAAGATGGACGTCGCAATAGAGGACGTTCGGACAGCCTCTCTCTCACTACTTGCACGAATTAAGAATCATGTGGAGGATGTCGCGACCGAGAGAATGCTCAGGACTGCCCTGGAAGACCATCGAAGCCGTGATCGACAGTGGCAAGAAATATATGTGGATCTATCTAGGAGCGCCCCTCACACATTTCTTCGGTTGCTCGATCGGGATGCTCTTGTGAATTAACATTGGCAGTTGAGATATCATGAAATGAAACGGCGACAACCATTTTTGGCTAATGTTCATCAATTCAGAATCGCGCGTGCTAAGGAAGTCTTCAAGAACCCAAACACATTTCTAAATTTGTATTATGGCCTCTCGTCCGCAAGATGCGAAATTCACACCATTAGCGGAATCCGTCTCAGCATCCGCGGGAGAGACCATCACGGCGTTTGTGATGTGGACATAGTGGATGAAATTCTCATTCGGGACATATACCGCGTCCAGAATCTCGTGAAAACAGGTGATACCATTCTCGATATTGGAGCGCAAATCGGGGTATTTGCACTGACTGCAGCGACCCTGTCTAGAGACAAGACTGTTATCGCAATTGAACCGGAAATGGGCAATTTTGACATGCTGAAGCAAAATGTTGCTCTGAATCCACATCTATCTGTAATACCGTATCGTCTCGCGCTCGCAGCAGTTGCAGGTTATTCAGTCTTGGGTTTCTCACCTCTGAATGTAGGCGCTCACTCCTTGTATTTGTCTGGTGGAAGGCATGGTCAGGTGGTGAAGACAGCCACTCTTTCCCAATTACTCGCTTTACTTCCTTCACAACGTCCAAACGTAATCAAGATGGATTGTGAGGGTTGCGAGCGGGTATTGGATACCTCAGCTCATGATCTCACAAAGGTTGACCGCATAATGATCGAAGTACATCAATACCCAAACAATGAGATGTGGCAGTGGTCTGTTCACATGGCCACCATCTTGTCTGCGGCAGGCTTTCAAGTTGAAGAATTAGGGAAACTCGTCTCTAAAGACGGAGTTTGTAATTTACTTCAAGGGAAAAGGCTAACTACATAGGAGCACCACGACTGCGGAGGTATTGCGGTGCTGTCACTCAGGTAACGCTGCTGATTCGCGCTAGCTAATCCAATGGTTTCGCCAGTCCCATCGGTGAATTGCACACCAGCCCCTGCAACGCAATGATTGGCTGACAGATGTGCAACAATTGGACGATTATTGCACACGAGAAATGAAGCTCCGGATGGCCGGAGGCTTACCAGGAAATTCACTGAGCGCTTCAGCGTGTGAATGGTTATCCTGCTCCCCTTGAAATTGAGACCACCCCTAAGACAAGGTCCTAACATGGACCGAGGAGGTGGTGATGGCATCAGAAGCAGCAGACCCAATTGAACGATGGACAGCCAAACGACGTGTCACGCTGGTCGTCAGTATTTTGAAGGGAGAGACCTCGGTGGCTGAAGCAGCCCGGACACATGGGCTGACGGTGGCTGAGGTGGAGGACTGGCGGGAGAAGTTTCTCCAGGGAGCCGAGAACGCCCTGCGCAGTCGTCCAAAGGACGAAGAGGCGTTCAAAGATGAGCAGATCAAGAGGCTGAAACAGAAGATTGGGGACCTGGTCCTGGATAATGACATCTTACGGGAGGCGTTGAAGCCCTACCCTTTGGACCGGAAGACATCCGACGCGTAAGAGGGACGCTGTCGGGTGTCTCGGAACGACGAAGCTGTCAGGTGCTCGGCGTCAGCCGCGCTGGCCTTCATCGGACGGAGGGGGCCGAGGCGCGACGCCCGATGGCTGACCCGCCGTGGGTCGAGCGATTACACCAGCTGATTCAGCAGTATCCCACCTTTGGGTATCGGCGGTTGTGGGTACTGTTGCGAGTGCGGAATGGGATTGTCGTCAATCGCAAGGCGATGTATCGGATCTTGAAACAGAAGGGGTGGTGTGTGCATCAACGTGTCGCGACGCCACGCCCTCGGGTGCAGGGCTGGACGAGTCGGGCGGATCGCAGTAACGAACGCTGGGCCATGGATGTGACGCATATTCCCTGTGGGCAGGATGGCTGGGTGCATCTCGCGGCGGTAATCGACTGTCACGATCGGGAAGTGATCGGGTATGAGTTTGCACTCCGCAGTCGAGCGAAGGAGGCGGAACGGGCGGTCGAAGCGGCGTGTCTGCAGCGCTTCGGGACGTTGCGTCCTGTGAAGGCGCCCGTCCTCCGGAGCGACAATGGGCTGATCTTTCAGAGCCGGCGCTTCCGGCAAGCGTGTCGGGACTATCGGCTGCAGCAGGAGTTCATCACGCCCTATACGCCGGAACAGAATGGGATTATCGAACGGTTCTTCCGCAGTCTCAAAGAAGAATGTGTCTGGCAGCACGTGTTTCAGACGTTCGACGACGCGCGCCGCATCATTCAAGACTGGATGCGGTGGTACAACGAAGAGCGCCCGCATCAAGCGTTAGACTATCGGAGCCCGGTCCAATATCGGGCGCAACAACTAACACAGGTGGCTTGATTTCAGGGGAGCACTACATGGTGATGCACGCCTTCGCCTAGAAGGCGACATTCATGAGGTCCTCCAGATCGCTGAGACCGAACGAGGTACCGTTGTGCAGGCGCCGGATTGATCCTTGAATGGTCGCGAGAAGGTTGTCGGGAAGAGCGGGCACTTCTCGCTGACGTTCGGTCAGATCGCCGCTTTGACGTTTCCACATCGCAGCGTGGTCGCCAGTTTTTTACATTGACTGGGTGGTCGCCATGATCGATACAGATGGGCAAGAGGATCTTTCACTGTCCTTCGATTCTCAAGCCGCGGCCGTAGGGATTGGTGGGGCTGTCGGAACGATAGGGACTGCCTGCGCCGTAAGGATTGTTGACGGAGTCGGGCGAATACGGAGAGCCGTACCGGCCGTAGGGGTTGCTGGTTGAATCAGGATCGTACGGATTGGCGCTCAAGTGAGTACCCGCGGCAGATGTAGGTGCAGAGCTGAACTCCTGCTTTGAATCGGTCAGGTTGCTGAGGAGGCAATCGCTTCAGCGCTAGAGGTAATGTCTGACTCTAGGGGCATGACTTCTTTGACAGCTCTCAGATGCACATAGAGCGTTTTCGTGGCTCCACCTGCTGACAAGTTTGCTGCGAGTCTTTCGAGTTGAGTTCTTGTCCATGAAGACCACTCCGTTGGGCTCTCGAAGGCCGCGCTCGCAAGGAGGATCTGATGAAGCAGCGAGATAGCATCGTTTGGTGTACTGACCAAGGAAGCCAACTGAAGTGCGAGCCCTCCTATAGCTTCAGCCAGCTTGTGGTTCCGGTGAGCGGCAGCAACGATGCCAAGATTGAATAGGCTCCTGTGCCAATCGGCAATTCGAATGTCTTCTATATTAATAATCATTGCGGAACATTGCTCGCATACCCGAGTTAGAGTGTCTAACCCAAGATCAAAGTATTGTGAGAGGTAGGCTAGTTGTACCCAGATGTCACCTGACTCGCTTTGAGAGAGTAGTGTAGAAATCTGGTTCACATCTGCATCTGGCAATCTGCGTTCGTGTTGATTTGAAGGCAGAACATGTCCATCCAGCGGCCCCGGCATGGCCCAGGCCAGTGGATCGCCTTCTTTGTTGAGGCGCGACATCGCTGCATCGATGTCCTCAGATCGAGGGACGGGACGACCTGCCGCTTCGTTTCGTACTTTTAGAATCATGAGCCGGCCGATAATTTCTTTTCGTAATCCTGCTCGGGAGAACTGGCCAGCCAGATACATCGGCTCGTGACGTAGATCCAGCAATTCAGCGTAGATGCTTGGCCAACTCCGATGGCTCTCAATCCAATCATGTAGAGGTTCAATCTCGAGCTGCACTTGAGACAATGAGTGGACTACCAAGCCAGCGTGCATCCACGCACAAAGGCGTTTCCAAAAAGGAGGGTGTAAGGCTCCGCCCTCAGTCTGGTTGAGTTGGTTCAAATTCAGTTGTGCGAAAAGGGGGAGAAGCTCATAACCGTCAAGCTCATCAGGACGCAACAGTGTGTCTTGGCAGAGTTGACCCACCATGTCGGCCGCCAATGCTTCATAGCGACGATCGTGCTGACGTGTCATCGCGATATCCAGTTTTCCAAGAGCGACAAATGGATTCGTAGGGTGGTCGATGACTTGGAGTGCGTCCCATATCGCATCGTCGCTAATGTTCCGAGTCCAAGCCCCTGGCATCAAATCATCCCGTAACGCACCAAGTAGGGAGCTCTCAAGTCCACTAGTCAGATCTCGTGTGAGCTGTTGTTGCCTGAAAGAAGGTAGTACAGCCTTTAAGTATTCTTCAGGGTCGGCCCCCTGTGGAACTGGGCCGCAAAAACTCTCATAGTAGCGAAGGGATTCAGGAACAAGATCGCGCACCTGAATCTGGTCGCCTTGGGCTTTTTTTGCGAGATTCGCACGGCGCGCTGTAAAACCCTCGTAACGCTCTTTGATGAGCGTTGATACTTCCTCATCAGTCAGCTCTCGATTCTGTGCCGCATGTTCAATTTTCGCGAAATCGGGTCTGGCTGGACCGAAATAGGTCATCAACCTTCGGAGGGCATCCGTCCGGTCACCTGAGCGAGCCGAGAGAATCAATAGCTCAGGAAGTTTAAACGAAGACGACGATTCATCCTTTCCCCTCGCCGTCAACGTCACTGTTCCATTCTCTGTGGCAACAATGACTTTAGCACCAGAAAGATCTCGTAAGGTCTGAGGCTCACCACCAACCAGCACCGTCCGGACGGCAGCGAACAGCTTGCGTTGGTTGAACGAGTGCTTTGCTCCAATGGTCATGATCGATGCTGAAAGTGGACCATCATATTGGGACGCAAAGGCCTCGTCGCTGAGTACGCGACTACGAATCTGTGACGGGAGCAGGTAGCAGAGATGTCTAGCTGCCCAGATCGGAGGTATTTTCATGAGAAACTTTCTTCACCAAGGCGGTGATCTCATTTTTCAGTCGATCAGCTAAATCATCAAATAACTCATGGTTCGCTGCTTCGAAAGGAGACAACACAATCTGTTCGATCCACACGTTAAATGCGTCCTGACGGGCTGTGTCCCTTAGGCCTAACGGGCTGAATAGTGGTGTGAGATAGGTCACGCATTTCTGACGGAGGGCTCGGTTATCTTCCTGAGAGTCCCTTGAACGCTCCCAGTCCAGTGGTGAAGGAGAGATATGTTCCCAGACCCAACTCGTGAGTGCACCAGTACGTCCGATGGACAGAGTTTCATCTTGCCAAAGGGTGCGAATCGCCATCACACAACTCAGGCGTAGCTGAGTAAGAAAGAGGGCTTCATCAGGAAGTTGGATTATCTCGACACTCCGAAGCCGCATCAGATATTGGCGTAAGATCCGCATCTCCGCACTTTCAATGAGCTGATCTTCTCCATCGAAATGGGCGTGGCGAAGACGGTCGGTCAGTCCATCGGGACCGATGGGGATGAACCCGAACCCTCCCTCCCGAAGCCTGTGCAATATCGTTTCGTATCCAGTCCTGGGAATCTGTCCTTGTTCGGCTAAATAGTTGATGACGTCCAGTGAGCACACGATCGGAACAGTTCGTCCCTTTTTATCCGTGAGCGTGCCATAACGATTCATGAATCGGTCATCGATACAAATTACGTCGCACGCGCCTGTATCGACAAAGAAGCCTGTTCTAGATACTATTAGCTCTGTCTGAGGCTCTTCGTTAGGGAGAATAACCGCTTTACCATTATCGATGGCCATTCGCAGCATTGAGACGATGGTTGCAAGTTGAGCATTTAAGCGCTGACCTTCTCTTCCCGCGGCCATGAGTGCAGACTGTTCCTGGTTTATTGAGGGATGGATCCAGATATCCATACTCCCTCGACAGATTGCCGGCAGGAGCTGGGCTCCCCGTAGATACGCTATGGCGAGGTCATCGAGGTAAAGAGGCCGGCTCAGCACGGACAGGTCTTGATGGTGGGACGTTCCTTGACTGCGGTCTCGGGTGGATAGATAGGCGAGTGAGGTCTCATGGAGGTCATGCGTGATCTTCCCACCGATCCGAAGCAAATTGGTGAAGTCGAGAGTTGAGAGGATCACATTGCTGTACTCTTTCAGGTCAGCTTCTTTCTCATGAAACGTCCGGAGCTGATATAGGGGAAGAGGATGCACGACTTTCCCATTCTGAGTCCTGGCCGTTTCGAGCAGGTCGGCAAGATCCTGACCAACTTCATCAACAAGCCACTGTGGGGATCGGCTTGAAACGACGAGTGGTTTTAGATGGCCTTTCTCGATGTGTTCTCGGATGGCTTCAGCATCTTTTATTTGAGAAGGTTGATGGAAACGTACCCGCCGGCGTTCGTTGAGCAAAAACACCATGGTATCGGGCGCAAGAACAACTTTGGTAAAGGAGGATAGAACTTGGTCGAGTAGTCCTGCATGTCCAAGGACGAGCAAGGACGTCATATCTAGCCCAATCGTCCACTCCCCTTGAAGACTCATGAGGCGTCTCACGCCCGACCTGATGGGGATGATCGCCCGTCGACGACCGTCATTTTGTTCCGCGTTTCGTCTGGGAAGGTCGAGGAGCACGCGTGAAAGCGGCATGTGGAGTGTATCGCACAGGCCGAACAACGGGACTTCAGCTCGCAACAGGGCACGTTCAAGTAGGCGCTCTCGTTCACGGCTAGCCGGCACGATCTTCTCTACCAAGGTTCGCAGATCCACTCTCTGGACCGGACCGTCCGGAGGCGAGAGTTCCAACGCATGGGAGAGCCAGGTTGGATCTGCCGCCTCCTCTCGGCCGAGCTGAATGGCAAGGGTGTACGCATTGAGAAGCACTTGAGGTTCGTGTGGAGCCTTCGTAACCGCGCGTTGAGCAAGGGCCACTGCTCGATCAGCAGCGCCGTCTGCTTCGGCAACTAGGGAGGCGAGATGGAGCAGAAGTTGGGCACTAAACGCATCGCGCCTGGCCCACTCTCGGTCTACGATAAGTGGAAACCGCTCCCACTGCCCGGATTGGATGGCCAGATTGGTATCGAGAAGCAAATCACCAGGATGGTTACGCTTTGCGAGCAGCTCATCGTTCAGCCTTTGAGCCTCGTTCAGTCTACCCAGATAGAAACAGGCCCAAGCATAGGCTGACTTGAGCTCTTCACCTACTTCAACCAGATCTCCATTCTCACCTAAGAAGCGAGCAATCTGGGCATTTCCTGCGGTTGGATCGAGACGCATGCACTCAACGAGACGATGAGCGTTGCGAGCGGTTTTCTCCTGTCGAAATAGCTCTTCCAAGAGCGGACGTAATGCGCGCCAATCTTTCACCTGTGCAAGATGGTCAACGAGATTGTGAAGATCGACCAGGTCTCCAGTAGACGCGTAAAGCGCTTCGAGTTGTGACCGCGGATCCCCTCCCTCTTGTAGAACGACCAAGGCTTTCAAACGATCGTAATCATAGTCGCGAAACACAGCCTTTCGCTTTTCCAGGACGTCTCGAGCTCGGATGATTTGCCCATCTTTCAGAAGGGCTTCAACCAGCGTCCCTGCCAATGTGTCGAGTTTCACTTCGGTGGCGAGACGCAGCTCCTCTTTCTCCAGAAATTCTGCAAACTCTCGAGCGGTCATACTGATTTGGGCTAAACGGAATTCAGCCAGAACTTCCGGTCCCACGAGCCCCCCGAGATCCTGTCGGCTGGCTAAATATTGCCGAAGTGGGGTTTGATCAAATTCGATCCCAAACGTGAGCGCGACCTCGAGATAATCGATCGCTCGTTTGCCATTGGTCATAACTTCTTGGACTTCACTCCGTGAGGCCAAGCGAATGGATGACTCGTGATCGGTGAGTCGCAACCATAATCTCCAATGCTCCGCGGCCCCTGCACGATTGTCGGCACCAATCGCGACTAAAAGGGCAACAGCTCGATCAAAACACATATGGGCACGAGCCCGGTGTCGATCTGCGGTCACGCCCTGCAGGGGTTGAATGGAGGGATGGAAAATACTCATGCTGAGTGCTTGTGGCCGGAATTCCTGCGGAAGAAGAAGAGCTGCGTTTATCACTCCCTCGATATACCGCAGATCAGGACAACTTTCTTCGAGGCTTTCTGCTGCAGCTAATAACTCAGCCGCCCTTTCCCATTGCCCGAGTTCGCACAGCCCGACGGCAACGTTTTGCCAACCCTGCCCTGTAAAGAACGATTGCTGGCTCTTGTCTGGTTGCTTCTCAAACCAGGCGATCGCCGCTTCCGTGCCTTGTGTCCGTTTAAGGGTCGCCCACAGGCTGGACCGCCCATCTTCCGTATCGATCTCTCTAAGCATTTGTAGCGCTCTGTCAGGATGTTTATCATGCTCCAAAATGAGAGCGTCGAGGATACGCACATCATAGGTGTGGTCGAGCATGAGTACTTGTTTACGATATGCTTGGACATCCGCGGCATATTCTGGTTCCAGAGCATGAAGTCGAGATGCCCAGTAGAGTACCTTTGTTTTCTGATCTCGCTCGGCATGTCGCAATTCCCCCGATGTAACATTCTCCGCCAGGGCGCGGATTTCAGTTCGGGCGGCACGGATGTCGATTGTGCGTCGCTTGACTATCCCGTCGAGTACCCTCTTTACCTGCTCGGTATGCGCCTTGACCGTGTGCTGGTCAGAACCTGTAGCCTCCACTGTCGCTGATACATGGGAAAGGTGCTGTTTGACTTGTTCGATCCCTTCTCGGTTTTCTACGGCCATGGCTTGCAGGATGCCGGCATGTGAAACTGGGTTCTGCTTGAGATTATGCTGGTATGCTTCTACAAGAATGGCAACTATACCGTTCACGGCCTCAATTGCGGTTGCTGCGGGATCGGATGAGATAGTAGCGAATGATTCAATGAGTCGCGTTCGAATAGCAGGATCGAGTGTCGGATGTCCGAGAATCTGTCGGGTAGCCAGGGCCTTGAAGTCTTGACAAGCTTCCTCCATTGTCAGCCAATCCTTGATATTGTGATTTTTTAGGTACTGTGGAGTGATGACATGATGTCCGAGCTTGGTCAGAATCGCACTTACCCATGTGTCTTCGATCTCCTCTCCGCGAATGCGGTTAAGGGTTTTATCGAGTTCATGCCCAATGAGATCAAGTCGACTAGAGGGGAAAAGGGTCTGCCCAGCTTTGCGCTCTCCGAGCAGACGTCCAGCCCAATTGCTGGTTCTCCGGAGAAATGGAGGAAGCAAATTCGTTAGAAAAGAGAAATCCATTTCAGACCACTTCGGCCATGACGGCATGGACTTTCGCCTAACTCTTGCTTTTTATCGGAGTGACCAGGATCCTATTAGCTCCTGAGTATAACAGGCAGGCCAAGGCTACGATTGGATAAATGTACGATTTAAACTTAGAAAGAACATCAGTTCCTGCTAATGCCCGGCGTAGTCCGATGAAATACGGCTAACTGCAGCCCCTTAGTCCAATTGAGAAAGAGGAGCGAGCCCTCATAGAAGACCAAGGTTTTGTGCACGAACCAATTCATCACTCACGATCTTTACCTCGTTGCTTCTCAGTCTCACGAGTACGCCCCCTCGCCCCTAGGTAGCTCACCAGATCGGCTGCGAGTTGCCGATCCTCTCCCCGATCCGACCGAGCTAACGTCCGCATCACCTGCTCATAATTCCGCATGACTTCCTGGGCTCGTCCCTGTCGGCGGGAGTTGAGTTTCAACCGCTCCAGTGTCCCCCCTTTTTTGCTCGGTTCAGGCAGATGCCGGACCTTCCACCGTTCGTGCGTGGTGCGATGAATGCGACTCGTGGTCGTGGCCTCAATGCCATGCTCGCGTAACGCCTCCGCAAACCCTTCCCGCCACCGGTGCAGATCAGCTTTTCTCGGATTCAGGCGAAATCCATCGAGGCCCGCTGCTTTCACGGTCAAATGGACATGTGGATGCGGAGCAGGATTCGGATCGGGATCGGTCTCGAAGGTGTGGAGCACCATCGCGTACTGAAACCCCGAGAACTCCCGTTTCGCAAAGTCACGGGCCGCTCGCTGCACCGACACGGGTTCGGTCCGTTGCGGCATGGAGAGGACCAGATGAAAGGCATCGCGCATGGTCGAATCCGCCGCGATCGGCATCCCACCATCGCGCCATTCGGTTTTGAGATCGGCCACGGCCTCCTTCCCATGAATCACCTGGCCATCTTGATCCTCAATCTCGAGGAGACCATCGCGCGAAATATACGTGAGGTTGTTTGAGATCCCTTTCATCCCCTTGGGCGCCTTGACGAGTTTGACCACGACTTGTGGCGTGCGGCGGACCATGGCTTGTAACTTCTGCCGCACGTAGTTCGCGCGAGCCCGTGACGTACTCAGCCGTCCGCCGGCACTCACAGGTTTGGCTGACCCAAGAGGCGTACGCTTGGTGCGACGCGGTCGTGGAGTGGTCTCCGTTGTGACATTGAAGAGCCGACTCCCCCACTGATCGAGCTTCTCATCGATCTGATTCGTTGGCGGAGTCATTGGAGGTGCCAGCGCTCCACGGTCCCGCGCAAGACATCGGCTACCTTCTTCGTATGAGCCTGGATCACGCGGGAGAGTTCGGAAATAACCTCGACCCGAAAGGCGGCCCGGTTCTGAGGCGCGGCATTCAAGACTTTCGCAATCTGGTTCAGGTTCCTGCCCAAGGCGAGCAATTGTTGATTCGACCGGGCCAAGGTCTCCAATTCCGGCTGTCCAGCCTGGGGTTGCCCGGTCAATTTGGTACGGACCATCGCCACCACCCATTTGGTCGGCACGTAGCCTTCGTGACCGGCCATCCGCTTCAGGGCCGCAAGCTCTGAAGTCGTCAGGTTCAGTTCGATGCGAGCGGTCGCTCGTTCTCGCTTCGGGGCGACGCGACTCCGAGGGGCCGGAACCCGAGTGGCTTTCCGGTCCATGGCCTGCCGAAGGGCGTTCCGCAGGGCGTGGCTCGGGGTGATGCCGTGGTCCTGACACCAAGCCCGCCAGGGCGCGTTTAGCTCCCCCAGATCCACCGTGACCGTGGTCGTTCGTTTCGTCGTCTGCCCCATTCAGGTCACCGGCATCAGCTCCAGTTTGGACGCCCTGCGCCCCTCATCGACCCGTGTCGGATGCTCGGGATCGAAGGGTGAAACCCCATGGGAGCAATAATACAAGAAACCCTGAATGTAAGACAACTACGGGCGACAGCCTATCC
>CAYTAS010000091.1:0-13008 GCA_964435885.1 uncultured Nitrospira sp.
CTTGGCACGCTTGGTCGAGCGGCTCAACATTCCCATCGCCTCGACCTTGCTCGGAAAATCGATCATTCGGGAAGACCATCCGCTCTATGTGGGTGTGTACGGTGGACTCATCGGCCGAGAAGAGGTCCAGCAGTTCATCAATGACTCCGACTGTCTGTTGATCCTGGGATCCATCTTATCTGATGTGGAAGACCTCGATGCACAATCGCCCTTGTTGTCAGAAGGACGGACCATTCATGCGACGGCTGACCGCGTCGCCATCAAGCACCACCGGTATGAATCGATCAAGTTCCAAGATTTTGTCCAGGGCCTGGTACGATCTCCCCTTCCCTCGTTTTCTCATGCTCCACGCCCGCTTCCGATTCGAGCCGTCGCAACTTCGTCGGTTCAGAACTTGGATGCGCCGGTCACACTGGAGGGGCTGTTCCGTCATCTGGATACGGTCCTCACCGAAAAGACCGTCGTGATCGCCGACGTGGGTGAATCACTCTTCGCGGCGGCCGATCTCCATGTACGCCATCGGTTTGAGTTTCTTTCTCCGGCCTACTACACGTCGATGGGCTTCGCCGTTCCGGCCGCCTTAGGAGCTTCGTTCGCCGACCCCAGTTTACGGCCCATTGTCCTGGTAGGAGATGGAGCGTTTCAGATGACCGGAACCGAGTTATCCAGCTGCGTGCGCTATGGTCAAGCTCCGATTGTCATATTATTGAATAACCGAGGTTATTCGACAGAACGAGAGATTTTGGAAGGCCCGTTCAACGATGTGCATGAATGGCAGTATGAACGGGTGTGCGAGTTGATCGGTGGTGGGAAAGGCTCACGGGTACGCACTCAGAGAGAATTCGACCAGAGTCTTGCCGCAGCCTTGGCAGACGGTCACCAGCTACACGTTCTCAACGTGCTCTTGAGCCCGAGTGACCGTTCCCCTGGCATGGTGCGATTGGCCCGTCGCCTCGGGAAGAAACTGTCGACAGATAAACCATAGGAAAAACTCTCCATCTCTGTCTCCTTTCTCCGACACCCTATGCTCTGATCTGGAAATCGTCCTCCGAATCCCTCAGTACAGCTAACAACTTTTCAACTCTTGGTCCGGTCGTTGATGGCATACCCCCTGCATTTTCAAGCCGGGTGGATTAAAATGGCCAGGATCCCGCTTCCTCGCGCCTATCGTCGCTTTACGTATGATCGGTTTTTGGCAATAATCGGGGATCCAAAGAGAGAAGACCGTGTCTGACTTTCATCAAAACGGCGTGGTGACCGTCCTCCACCGTCTCGGGCTGTCCAACACCCCACAGCTGGAGCTGGAGCTGGAGCGGTATGCGAAGACAACTCCGATCGCCTTGGTTCTCCCGTCACTCTATTCGGAACTGGAACGTCCGGCCCTGAAGGGAATCGTCAAAACGCTGAGCGAGGTCCGCTATATCAACGAAATCGTCATCTCTCTCGACCGGGCTTCAGCGCTGGAGTTCAGGCTGGCCAAGCAATTCTTTTCGGAGCTCCCCCAACGGGTCCGCGTCATCTGGAACGACGGCTCGCGGATCCAAGCGCTCCTGAACATGCTGGTCTCGCACGAGATCGACATCGGCCACCAAGGCAAGGGACGCGGGTGCTGGACCGCCTATGGTTACGTGCTGGCCAGGGGACAGAGTCAAATCATCGCCCTGCATGACTGTGACATTGTGAGTTATGACCGCCAATACCTCGCTCGCCTCTGCTATCCCGTCGCGAACCCCAACCTTGCCTACGAATTCTGCAAAGGATTTTACAGTCGCGTGACGGACCGGATGCATGGCCGTGTCACGCGTCTCTTCATCACCCCTTTGATCCGTAGCCTCCAACTGTTGGTCGGCCCACATGCCCTCCTTTCATTTCTCGACAGTTTCCGGTACCCGCTTGCAGGTGAATTCGCCATGGTGCGAGACTTGGCGTGGATCAACCGCATTCCTGGAGATTGGGGGTTGGAGATCGGTATCCTGGCCGAAGTGTACCGCAATTGTGCGCTCCGGCGCATTTGCCAGGTGGACATCGCCGATGCGTACGAGCACAAGCACCAAACGCTCTCCACGCACAATCCGGAGGCGGGCCTATTGAAAATGTGCACCGATATCACCAAATCCCTCTTTCGCAACTTGGCCGGTGAAGGGTTGGTCTTCTCGGAGAGCATGCTCAAAACTTTGCGGGCCACGTACCTTCAAGCCGCTCAAGAAGCCATTAGTCGCTACGAAAATGACGCCGCCATTAACAGCCTCCGCTTTGATCGCCATGAGGAACGGCAGGCCGTCGAGGTCTTCCTTCAGGGAATGACCTTGGCCACGGACAGTTTTCTTGAAGACCCGCTGGGCGTTCCCATGATCTCGAATTGGAGCCGCGTGACCCATGCGGTCCCGGATATGTTTCAACGGCTCATCGATGCGGTTGAACGTGACCATGCCTGGAATCCCACAAGTGAAACAGGGCAACTTGCCTCATGAACGACAAGCTAATCCTACTCACGACGAACACCCACTTCCTCGTGGACACCCTGCACAGCGTCGACAGACACCTCGGCAATCTCAATGCCAAGAACGCGACGAACGTAGGAGAGATCGTGGGGCAACATCTGAGCAGACATTCCCGAATCAAGACCAACCAAGATTGATGACGTCGTTGAACCCTATGCCACACTATCTGCTGTTCACAGACCTGGACGGTTCGCTGTTAGACAGTGACACCTACTCGTTCGACGATGCGCAGCCGGCGCTCGCCCTGCTCCGCTCGCAGAATATTCCGGTCATTTTGATCTCAGGAAAGACACGCGCCGAGATCGAGCCGCTGCGCGAACGACTGGATCATCAGGCGCCCTTTATCGTCGAGAACGGAGCGGCGGTGTATGTCCCGTTCGAGACCTTCGGCTTCACTCCGGAACGATCTCGCCGTCGTTCTTCCTATCATGTCATCGAGTTGGGCACGCCCTATGCCCTCCTCCGCGATGTCCTTCGGCAAATCGAGGATGCGGTGGGGACGCCCCTGCGAGGGTTCGGTGATTTATCGGTCGATGAAGTCATGGCGACGACGGGGCTTCTGCGTGAGGACGCACTACGGGCTATGCTTCGCGAGTTTGATGAACCGTTTTTGGTCAACGGCCCCCCCAAACTGATCGAGGAGATCTGTCGCCAGATCGTGACGCGAGGCCTTAATTGGACCCGAGGAGGGCGTTTCTTTCACATGATGGGAAACAACGACAAGGGACGGGCCGCTGAGATTCTTCTTCGGTGCTACAGGCGACAAGGACGAGAGACCGACTTGCCGGATCTTGAAACCATCGGAATCGGCGACAGCCTCAACGACCTTCCTCTTTTACTCACGGTCGATCATCCGATCTTGGTGCAAAAACCCGACGGATCCTATGACCCGGACATCGATCTCCCCAACCTCATTCGGGCCCCGGGCGTCGGACCAGTCGGATGGAACCAGGCCGTTCTGGGCCTGCTGCAGCAGGCCTCGGAAGAGACCCCTCATGGCCATCCGCTGAATATCAAGACCGGTTGATCGTCGCCCGCTCCGACAGGCTTAGACGCCCTTAGTCTTCCGCCGGATTGATGATATGGAGCCCTGCGGTCTTCGATGCGGCGAGAAGCTGGGGATCCGCGCTGACGACGGTCAACCGCAACGGCTTCAGCTCCAAGGCCAAGGCCAAGTGCATCGCCTGAGACGATCGGAGAAACGGATATTCTAAGGCCAGCTCCTTGGTCGCCAAATACGTCTCCACCTTTGGCGCAATAAATTGATAAAGCCCCTGTTTGGACTCGATCTCGAACTTGTGCAGAACAGAATAACAATCGTCCCGCGTGATCCTCCCTTCCTGAGCACGCCCGCACAGGGTCGTGTAGAAATCCGTGACGGACCATGTCGGAACGATGGCCACCTTCCCGCGTTTCACCATCAACTTATTCACAATCCGTGTGCCTCGCTCCATACTGTAACGCTTGACCAGTGCGGTTGAGTCAAAGTAGTAGTACGGCATCTCCTTATACCCTCCCTTTCAAAATGATTTCGGCCAACGGCCCTTGGAGCTTGGAGAGCCGATCTTGTAATTCATCGAGCGGAACTTCTTCATACCCTTCCTTCCTGAAGGTGTCGGCCAAGTTGCCGTGATTGAACGATAGGGTGTCTTCCTTCAGGCGGTCATTCAAACGTCGCTTGGCCAGTCGGCTGGAAAGTTTTTGCCCCGCTTTGGTCAAGCCTCTGCCTCTACTGCGTGGCGCACGGCTGATGGACAGTTCTTCCGATCTTTTCACGATTAAAACCTCCTCAGATGTGAACGTTCATTCACGGACCCACCGTTGATTCTTCTCGTGGACAGCCGGCCGGCATCGCGGTCCTGGCTGGTACCGCCTCGTCGTCGAGGATATGCGCGGCGATCGCCTTCGCCACGTCTGACGACACGTCTTGCTGCATGACGCGAAGCGTCTTCGCCATCGCTTCCCCTTCCGTCAAATGACCCTCCTTTCCTCCTCGGGCAACCGCCCCGATGACGTGCCCCGTGACGACATTCAGCACTTCAAAATCACTGCACCATCGGACATATTTGAAGTGTGGATCGCCCACCTTGACGGGGAAGAGCCGCACCATGCCCCGAACGAGTAACTCCGGAGAGCCGGTGTCGGCCTCACTCGCCTGTGTCCTCACCTGCAGCCCCTCTCGAAGAAGCCCTTCGACCAGCGCATGCTGAACCAGCTCGGGTTGATCGCCGGACACCTGCACGGCGAGCGCCAGATTTGCAACAAGAAATTGCTCCAACTCTCTGAACAATTCGTTCCCTCGATAGACAGAAGGGATTCCTTGCCCGCTGTGGCGAATCACGCGCAAATCCGCGTTATAGGCCTCGCGCAGCATCGTGTCTCGACCGGCCTTGAGGAGCGCGCGAACCTTGACAAGCTTATCGTCCGCCTCCCGAGCCTTCACGATCTCCGCGGTGATCAACCGATCCAACTCCTCGAGTTTATCCATCACCGACGCTTCGGCCTGAGACCGATTCATCACGGCCATGGCATAGTGCAACCCGTTGTCCGAGTCGTGCCAATTGTCCATGATTCTGACATTCTCAAGCACTTTATCGGTCGAGACGTTCGTCACGCTGTCGATCGTTAACCGTCGTTCGGCGTTTGCGATGCCACGATTCTCAACGATCGAATAGGACTCCCGGTCTTCCGCCTGTGAAGCGACCGCCGCTTTGAAGATACGCGCCACCGCCGCATAGGCTCGGTCCTCCGCGCGGCTCCGATTGTCGGCTTGTCCGACCCCGGTCAGATAGTGCGCGGAGGGATAGTCCAAGGTCCGCCCATCGACCCATGTGGGTTTCCCCTTTCCCTGCAGCCAGGCGCACCCACCGGTGACAGACACGACGCCGCACAGACAAAGACCGATCGCCATCCCCCGTCCAAAAAGCGAGCCACACCGGTTGATCATTGCAGCACACGCCTGATGATGAACATAGTCTGGCCTGCAACCAACGATATCGCTTGTCCATCCTTCCCTATCGGTCGGTGTCCTGAGGGCTGAATCGACACGTGATACTGACCGGGTGAGACCCATGCCCTGGCGACGTGAATCTCGTCAGGTAAGGTCTGCCAGCTTCGCTTGTCGGCTTCTTCCGAGGCCACCGCGATTCCCTTGGTGAGCAATTCCACGAGAAGTCCTACCCACGGAGCGGCATCCCTACCCGCTGCATGTTGAGCTCCTCGCGTAATGCCTTCCGCCATCGCGAACTTGGTCGCGGCTCGAGCGAGAGCCTTCACCGTCATGGCCGGCAAACGTTCTGAAAGACTTTTTTCCGCCAGCGCCGTCACGTTTTGAGCCAGCTCCGATCGTACGGCCACCGAGCGACCGTGCGCATCCGTCAACGTCAGGTCTTCTGACGCGACTCGCGTTTCTTGTCGAACCAATTGCGGGAGCGCCACTCGAACTACCCGCCCGTTGAGCCCATAGAGGACGCTGTCGACCACGCGATCTCGCCCATAGGGCTGATAGAAAGCTCCTCTATTTAGCAAAACTAACTGTACGGCATCAAGACTGATCGGCAAATCAAGCAACAGATCCTCTTTGCGTGGAGCCCGCCCATTATAGCTGATCATCACGACTTGAGCAGATTGCTCGGCGGAACCCGAAGGCTCCCAGACCACATCCGGGAAAGTTTGTCGGTATGACTCGAATTCCGTCGTTAGCCCGAGGGCCTCGGCGGTGCGTAGGAGATCGGCGCGGAGGGATGGAGGGAACGACATCTTGGACCACCCGCTCATGGCGCCATAGGCCTCATACGCATTACGATAGGCGATGAACGCATTGTTGAGGTCACCGGCTGCTTCGTACAAGATCCCGCTCAGATATCGAGCGAATCCGTCGTTTCGGTACTTGTCCTTCTCCTTGACGTGATCACCAAGCACATTCAGCCGATGGTCGAGACGGCGGACCTCCACCAATGCCTTGTCGACTTGACCCTGTACTGCGTAGTTCAGCGCCTTGATCACATTGACCATCACATGCTCGTATGCGTCCCCTTCGTAGGGCAACGCATTGTCATTGGTCAGAAAGGCGGCTGTTTCGCTACGGATACTCTTGGTGTAGAGGCGTTCAATGTCTTCTTCCGCTCGATCCAGCGCCGCGTTGCTTTGCTCGTACTGGCCAGCCAACTGCAGCACCAGACCACGATCCATCGCATACAGGAGCCGACCTTTGGCACCATACTCTCGTTCGGTCTGCTCGACGATCGTGGCAGCCCGGTGTGGATCGCCGTCATGCAAGCTTTGTTCGATGAGGAGGTAGCGATTGACCGAGGGACCGCAACCGGTCAAGAAGATGAGCAGGAAAACAGACAGGACCGACGAGATGGGAGTAGCAACGCCCAGCCACACAGAACCCCTGCAGGCAAACCGTGGGAGGAATAGTCTCAACCGTGTCCGCGGAACCTAAAAGACCGTGCGTTTCTTTTCGACTACCTTCTTGATCTTCTTTTGCCCATACCAGACCTTGGCATTACTCTCCAGATCGATCATCTGAAGATCGACCTGATAGAAGACGGCTTTGGTTCTGTCGGCTTCGTCAAGAATGGTGGCGATCGTGCCTTTCATCATGAAATCGGCCCCAGTCTCTTTCCCGGGAGACTTCTGCGTCTCTTCACGCGCGTAAATCGCTTGTTCTTTCCGTTCAGCTCTAACTTCGTCACGCTCGCCTTTGCCGGCTACGAATGTGACCTTTTGAGAATTGGTGAGTTCTCGCTCCAAATCCGTGATGAAGGTCTGCACGCTGATGTGTTCATGACTGCTGTTCAACACGGTGCCGACGACGACAACGGGCTGACGTTGGTTCGCCTTTTCAAAATTGCCGAGCCACGGATATTGTAAAGCATCCTTGACCATCGCTTCCGCCACCATCCGAGAATCCGTATCGTTCCACCGACCGCTCAAGTCGGTGACAACTCCGGAATCGACTCGAGTGACCTTCGTTTCGTGACCGCAGCCGGACAAAAGGAATGCGACGCTTGCCGCGACAATGAACGAACGACTACGCCTCTGAATCACAGTACGCCTCCGCAAAGAAGTTGCCGTCTCATGACCTTGAGCGACAGTTACCGGACGCCTCGCTTTTCCTCTTCCTGCTCCAAACGCTCAAACAGACGATCGGCGTTCTTGCGCACAAAGTCACGAACCTGGGAATTGAGCTCTTTGGCCTGTTCCAAGTTGTTCTTCATATCCTCCAAACTTAGCTTGGTCAAGACATAATACGTATTGGTTTTGGGATCCAGGTACTGATCGACTTTCCGCACTCCGCTGAGCGTGGTGGTCGTGATGGTCTTGATCGCTCGCTCGACATTCTGTTCTTCCGTATTTCTGGTGAAATCTCCTGCCGTCGTCGAGGCCGCATAGTCTCTCATCAGATATCCGGTATACGTTTCGAAGGTTTTGGCAATCTCGGCCCTGCCGCGATTCTCTGCCGTGTCCCATGCCAGCGGGGCATTGCGCACTCCGCTTACGGCGCCCACGCCGTAAAAGGCTTTGCGGTCTTTTTCATTGAACGCTCCGGACCCATGCTGGACCCATTTGGGAGGACCACCGCAAGCCGCAAGCGACACCAGTAGCAGGACCGTAAGACAGAGGCCGACCAGCCTCGAGTGAGTCAGTTGCGACCTGATCATGACAATCCTCCTCCGGGTGAATAGAATAAGACGTGTTCCGTGCGTGGCGAATACCGGTAAAAAACGTGAAATCATGCTAACATGCGACTTATAATCCGTCAACGCAACGCTCGCTTCGAGCGTCATCGTGGATGATGAACAAGGAGGAACCGTGGCAGACATTCACATTGAAGACGGCATTCTTCGCATTCAACAGCTTGATATCCAGGATCCCACCGCGGCCGCCATATTGTCGGCCTATCCCAAATCACGCTGGGCGGAAATCACACGTCGCGCCGTGAAGATCGGGCTGGGGTATCTCAGGGGGGGAGACAAGGACTAAGGCGTTGGTGTCCGCTCAGCTTGATCCACAACTGCACGAGCTCGATCACGAGTGCCCCCCAATTCTACGTACCGGCGAAACGCCTCGACCGACTTGTGCGGCTCGTTGAGTCGATCGGCGTATAACGCCCCCAACGCGAAGTAGGCATCCTGGTAGGCGTTGTTCAGGCGCAGCGCCTGTTGGAACGCGGTCTCGGCATCCCTGAACGTCCCGCGTTTTTCATGGATCAAGCCCAGCATGAAAAAGGAATCGGGGTTGTTCGGCGCATACTGCGCCGCAAGCAGACCGGCACTCAGGGCCTCATCAAGATTCGGAAGCACTTCCAAGCGAGCATAACTCTTGAGGACATAGGCATCGCCATAGGTGGGATCGTACTCGATCGCGCGATCCAGCCGCTCGACCGCCTCTTCGATCGCCTTTCCTTCTTGGAGCAACGCAAAGGCGCGTTCGTAGTGAGCCTTCGCCTGTTGCTGTCGTTCGGCAGGCGTCCGAGGCTCCGCGCCGAGCGTCCAGGCCGACGTGTGTCCTTCGATGAGCACCGTATCTCCGTCGCCCTCGATGCGGAGACTCGTTGGAGTTTGCTTGCCGCCGGAAGCCGCTCCGACTTGTTGTGCGAGATAGGCGCCGAGTTCGGAAGCCATCAGCCAGCCATTCTTGTCGAGATCCGCCGCTCCTGAAAGTCCTGCTAAGAGGGTCTGAACGAAGCGGCTCCTGTTATCGAGCCGCTCGGACACTTCGCCCTGACCGGCCGCGCTAATCACTTGAACCGCTCGACGCTCCGTCTCCGCCTCCGGACTCAGCCGTCCTTCCAGGGCGAGGTCTTGCGGCTTAGTCATTTCCCAACCATGGATCGGGATATCCAGAATCAACAGAGTGTGCTTTGAGGCGGACCTCCTGGTAAACTCCTTGAGATGATCGATCGTGACCGACTTGGCGGCGTGGTTGATTGGCGCATCAAACGGCACAAGATATCCTTGTTCTTGTCCATCGGAATCTTGCCTCGAACCGGCATGACCCGCATAGAATATCACCAATCGATCCATACGCCCGACTTTCCTCGGTAACAGGTCGTTGAACACCTGGTGCAGGCGCCGTGAGCCGGCATCCTTGTCGTAGAACTCGACGACCTCGTCGAACCCCAATCGCCGAAACGCCTCGGCGACTGTCTTCGCATCCGCGATTGCGCCTGGAATCGGTGGCGCCACCAGATAGTGTTCAATCCCGATCACGATCGCCCACGATTTGTAATAAAGCCCTTCGGGCTTGCCCAATTGAGCCTGTGCGGTAGAAACGGAAGAAGGCGGGCACGCGCCGAACACATGCGCAGCCAGCAGAACCGGAGCCGCAATAATCCACGGGCTTTTCATACCATGCTCGGCATCGATGATGCGGCCAGCCTAGCTTCCGCCTCGCCCAGTGTCAAGAAACCATGTCGTGGGCAGGCACAATCACCGTAATGATGGCGCTCGGAATGAAATGGATGGTTGCAGCTCCTTTCGGCTTTCTCCATAATCATGGCCCACACAATGGATCGCCCTACCGTAAGGAGACTCTCGCGCAATGAGTGACAAGATTGAGACGCTCTTGAAGGAAAGTCGGACCTATCACCCGACGGCCAAGACCATAGCCGCCGCCTACATTCGGGATTACGAGGCCGAGTACCGGAAATCCATCGCTGATCCCGAAGCGTTTTGGAGCCAGGCGGCCAACGAACTCGACTGGTTCACTCCTTGGGACAAGGTTCTGGAATGGGACTATCCGTGGGCGAAATGGTTTGTCGGCGCACGCTGCAACATCACCTATAACTGCCTCGACCGTCACGTCAAAACATGGCGCAAGAACAAGGTCGCGCTGATCTGGGTGGGTGAAAACAATCAGGAGCGCGTGTTCACCTATGGCGAGCTTTATCGACAGGTCAACCGCTGCGCCAATGCCCTCAAAAAGCTAGGCCTAGAACAGGGAGATCGGGTCACCATTTACTTGCCGAAAATTCCTGAACAGGTCATTGCCATGCTGGCCTGCGCCAGAATCGGTCTCATTCACAGCGTCGTCTATTCAGGGTTCAGCGCCCCAGCGCTCGCCAGTCGTGTCAACGATGCGGAAGCGAAGGTTGTGATTACCGCTGACATCGGATTCGACCGTGGAAAGCCCGTTCAAGTAAAGACCGTTGTCGACGAAGCGCTGAAGACCTGTCCGTCGGTTCATCACGTGATTGTCGTGCAACGCCAGCCCCAATCGGCCCCCCTGACCGCCTCCAAAGAAATCGATTGGAACGAGTGGCTCGAGAGTGAGCGGCCTGTGTGTGACGCCGAACCGCTGGACGCAGAGACGCCGCTTTACATTCTCTACACATCCGGAACGACCGGTCGCCCGAAGGGTGTGGTCCACGTCCATGGCGGATATATGGTCGGCACATACACGACGACGAAGTATGTGTTTGACTTGAAAGACGACGATGTCTACTTCTGCGTCGCCGACCCAGGTTGGGTCACCGGCCACAGCTACATCGTCTACGGCCCCCTTCTCAACGGAGCCACGGTTCTGGCCGCAGAAGGCAAACCGGACTATCCGAATCCCGGTCGCTGGTGGGATCTCATCGAACGATATGGGGTCTCGATTTTTTACACGACTCCAACGGCCATCCGATTGCTCATGCGTTACGGCGAGGATTGGCCCAAGAAATTCGACCTGTCGACGCTACGCATTCTCGGCAGCGTGGGGGAACCGATCAACCCGGAAGCCTGGGAATGGTTTCATCGTGCGACAGGCGAAGACAAACCTATCATGGACACCTGGTGGCAGACTGAAACCGGATCCATCTTGATTACTCCACTCCCCACCGTGCCGCTCAAGCCGGGCTCGGCTACGCGTCCCTTCCTTGGGATCGAAGCCGATGTCGTCGATCGCGAAGGGAACAGCTTGCCAGCGAATGCTGGCGGATTTGCGGTGATTAAAAAGCCGTGGCCCTCCATGATGCGCACCATCTATAAGGATCCAGAGCGATACAAGACCTATTGGTATACCATCCCCAATTGCTACACTGCCGGAGACGTCTGCCATAAAGATGCAGACGGCTATCTATGGTTCATGGGCCGCGCGGATGACGTGATTAAAGTCGCCGGCAACCGGCTCGGCACGGCTGAGGTGGAAAGCGCCCTGGTCAGTCATCCCGCCGTCGCAGAGGCCGCCGTCATCGGCAAACCACACAAGACGGTTGGTGAATCCATCAAGGCCTTCATCATCTTGAAACAGGGAGAGCAGGAAAACCAGGAGCTGATCAAGTCGATCAAGGATCAGGTCCTGAAAGAATTGGGCAAGATCGGTGTTCCGTCTGAGATTGACATCGTCTCGTCACTGCCGAAAACCCGATCCGGCAAGATCATGCGCCGTGTGCTCAAAGCGAAGGAACTGGGCCAAGACCCTGGAGATATTTCGACCATTGAGGAGTGACAGGAGTGGGAAGAGGCGGACGCAAACCGGGTGAGCCGATCTATCTGCGGCGGCACCTGCTCGCGCTCATCCTGGCCGTCATCCTCCCCCTAATCCTGTTGCAGCTGTATAAAATTTATATCGGACCACTGAGCTTCGATTTTCAGCTTGGCGTCGGGCTGGTCCTGTCCGTCATCCTCGGACTTGCCCTGCACTTTACCTACCGTTCATCCGCCAAGAACCAGCCATAGAGAGAACTCGGCGTTCTCTTTTCACTTCTTAACCTCATCGAATTCCTAGCCTTGTGATTGCGTGGAATTGCACGATAAATTATTCGCATAATTAACCAGTGAGGTACTACATGGCCGTGGCCTACAAGAAAGAAGAAATCCTCAGCGCATCCCGAATCGCGCGGTCCTTCGGAAAAGTGCTGACCGATCTGAAGGCCCAGCATCGGCGTCGAGTGGTCGTCCTCAAAAACAATCGGGTGGAAGCAGTGATCGTGCCGGTGGATGACTATAAAAAATGGCGGAGGCGCTCGATCTCTTGGAGCACATGGAGATCCATCGCCTTGTCACACAGCGGACAGGCAAAAAAAGAAGGAAAACCGTCCCGCTGGAGGCGTTTCTGAAGGAGCAACGCCTTGCGGTATAGCGTCCTCCTGACTGTTGCAGCCGCCGAGGACTTTCGACGCCTTGACGGATCGCTGAAAAAACCGGTTGCGAAGCAGCTCCGAAAACTCGAAACCGCCCCACGGCTCGGCGAACATCTTGGCAATTGAGCATGCCTCGACCTCACCGGCTACTACAAACTCTACGCCGCGAGAAAATCGATCCGTATTGTGTACCGTATGATCGACCAATAGATCCTGGTCGAAGTCGTCGCCATTGGAAGGCCTGAAGATCTCGCGGTCTATCAGGAGGCCCTCAAGCGGTTACAACACCGGAACCGATAGGAGAGCTGTTACTCCACGTCATAATGAGGCAAGCACGGTCTCTCTGTCGTCGCCCTGGTCCCGCCCATCATGCTTACTGGAACGAGTCTCAACGATATAGTTTTCTACCCCCTATTTTAAGCGCCAGCCGCA
>CAYTAS010000092.1:0-12547 GCA_964435885.1 uncultured Nitrospira sp.
TCCCGCACCTCGGGCAGTCGCCGGACCGCTTCCTCACACCGTTCCTGAATCTCCATACCCAGCGGACAGAACGACGTGGTGAGGACCAAAGTGAACCGGACCTTATCCCCGTCGATCTGAACGTCACGAATCATGTCGAGACTGACCAGATCCTGGCCCAGTTCTGGATCCTGAACTGTTCGCAGCGCGTCAAGAACCGCTTCCTTCGTGATCATGGTCGACTGCTCTTTTATAAGAAGTGCTCGGCCGTCGCCGCGAGTACCCGCTGGATATGTTTGGTCAGGATCTCAGGAAGGCCCGGCAGATCGATCTGCATGAAGCCGCGGACCAGGGTCGAAATCGCGACATCGCGCGGGAGTCCTCGCGTCATGAGGTATTCCACCGCCTCTTCGGCGATCGGGCCGACAGCCGCTTCGTGCGACAACTGACTGCGTGGCGCCGAGTCAGCCGTTAATTCTGGAATGGCGTGCATCTTGGCGTGATCGGAGAGCAACATGCCTCGGCAATCGAGATGCCCGCGACTCTCGTTGTGCTGGCCGACGAGTTCACCACGCAGATACATCGTGGAGCGGTCTCTCGCAACGGCGCGCGAGATTGCATCGGCCCGAGTCCCTTGGCCAGTCAATTTCACATAAGACCCCATATCGATGAGGGAATCCTTGAGACCCACCATGATGCTGTTGAACTGGGCCCGTGCGCCCGCTCCACGGAGGAACACGCGGGGATAGGCTTGCACGGAGCGTACGGGGCGAAGCAGAATATAGTTGCTGACAAACGTCGCATTCTCTTCGGCAATGACACCCGTTCTGGGCCGGACATGGAACGCTTCGGCCCAGTTGTGAATCATCGTGTCGGAGAGCGTCGCGCCCTTCTTGAGAAAGACTTCGGTCACACCGATGTGCAACCCCGTTTCAACGCGTGGATGGAGAGTACATCCGGTAATGAGTTGAGCCTCGGCGCCCTCTTCCATGATGATGACATTGTGGACGTTCTGGCTGATGTTGTTTTCCTGTACGAGCAAACAGGCCTGGATTGGGTCTGTGACGCGCTGTCCCGCGAACACCCTCAAGAAGAAGCCACCCGTTTGTGCCAGTTCCACTGCCGCCGTGTACTTGTCCTGATCGACCTCGACCGCCTGCCACCAGTAGTCCCGCAACCACTCATAGGTCTTGAGCGCCTCGGTCACGGTCATGAGTTCGATTTGGCCTTGATAGCGCCGCTGGATGCGTTCGTAGATGGCGGAGTAGTCGACTTGAAAATACGAGGCTGCCCTGCCGGTCTCCTCGCTGTCGATGCCCGCCAGCAATGCAGCCTCTCGCATCTGCTGCTCCAGCGACTGCAGAGCCTTGACTCGCTGGCGTTGCTGCTCGGCAGGATGACTGAACGAGCTCAGGTCCAGATCGGGCCCATAGGGTGACGGCCGTGTCTGGGCCAAAATCGCCCGAGCCCGGAGCGCTTCCGCTCTTGCGCCTACTGGACCGGGATATGTGAGCGACAGATCGGACATTTGCCGTACCCATGTTTGCGAATTTCTTCCAGCAACTGAAGCCCTTCCCCTTCGCCGACGAGCGTCCCCCCGTAGAGCACATGCCCCACGTCTGCCCGCAGATAATTGAGAATGTGGCCCGTGTGCGTAATAATGAGCGCCGCCGGTGCCACGGCTTCTCCACTCGGTTCCTTCACCAGGCAGGCGAGCGCTTGCCCGACGATGGCGATGCTATCTAGATCCACCCCGGCATCCGGTTCATCGACCAGGGCCAAGGCCGGCTGCTGGGCCATGAGCTGGAGCAGCTCCGCTTTCTTGATCTCGCCGCCTGAAAACCCCACGTTCACATCGCGTGCGAGCAAGTTGGAGCAGCCAAGCTGGTCGGCCAGTTCTGCCACGCGTGTGCCGTGCTTCCCCTGCGCCGAGACTTCGGCGAGTTGTCCCAAGGGAATGCCTCGCACGCTCGGAGGACGCTGTTGCATGAGACCGATCCCCAGACGCGCCCGCTCATCGACTGGGAGATGGCTGATGTCCTGGCCCTGAAACAGGATGCGCCCCGTGGTGACGCGATAGCGGCTCAGTCCCATGATGGCCATCAGCAACGAGGATTTACCTGATCCATTCGGCCCGAAGAGCACATGGGTCTCTCCCGCCCCGATTCGCACGCTGACATCGTGGAGGATCAGTCGTCCGCCGACCTCGACGCTCACTTCATCAAGCTGAAGAATAGTGCTCGTGTCCAAATTGGACTCGCCTTCTCGTGCAAATCATCTGCTTGCTTATGCCGCAGGACTTGGTTCGGCTCCCGCCTGCTTAAGAATGCCTTCGACAGATCCACGCAGACGATCCAAAATGCCCGCGTTGTCGGTGCCCCGGATATCGACCGGCACGAAGTGTTTCTCATTGAAACCGGTTGCGCGAATGAGCTTCTTGAAGAGCTTATCCTGGGCCTTTGGGGCGCAGGCGCCTACGAGCAAGTAACCGTCCGGCTTGGACGTCTTCATCGCCTCTTCCAAAATGGCATTCCCGCCCTGGCCGCACAACTGCGGGCTCAGAACGGTGTACTTCACATCCAAGTCCGATTCGACTTCGAACGGGAGCTTGTTCATGTCGGAATCCTTGAATGAATCGCAGAGTCCCTTGCAGTTACAGAGCAACACCTTAATTTCCATAATCTCCCCTCCTTCTACCAGAGCAAGCATCTCTACCCAATGATAGATAAATGGCTCACGTCATAAAGTAATCAAGATCTATACCGCCATAGAGATCACGTGCTTCTTAGTTCCAAATCGATGCACAGGTCACATTGATTCAGACCACAAGAGCATAAAGAGATATGAAAAAAGTTCGTGAGTACACCATCGCCTTCCTTGTTGAGCGTGAGGCGTGAAGCACTGGTGGGGTGGCGATCAGCTACAGCCAGACGCTACTGGCTGTGGCAGAAGGCGACAGAGGACGAGGTTCGAAGAAGAGCATGGCAAGTCGCCACACAGGACACTGTCAAATAAACAGAGCTCAAGGAAGCGCGCATTCTCCTTACTATCTGCCTGCGAGCCGAGTTGCCTGTGCAGAGAAACAGCCCTCGCTGCTTCACGAACAACAACTGATCGAGCAGTCCTGCAGGCTCTCCACTTACCCAATACCTAGTTTAGGTAATCCCGACGTAATCGGTAGATCGTCTCATCGCTCACGGTCCGTCCCTCGCCCCTTCTCGGTTTCGGGAGTACGGCCTCGTGCTTCTAGGTAGCGCACTAGATCCACTGCCAATTGTCGGTCCTCTCCTCGCTCGGATCGTGCGAGCGCCCTCATGACTTGTGCGTAGTGGTGCATCACCTCGCGCTGCTTCCTTGGCGTCCGGGTCCGTCGTTTCTGCCGTTCGAGCAGCTCCACTTTTGTGGTCCGATCATCAAGATGTTGGACTTTCCATCGTTCGTGCGTCGTGCGATGAATCCGGCTCGTGGTCGTGGCCTCAATCCCATGCTCGCGTAACGCCTCCGCAAACTCTTCCCGCCAGCGTTGGAGATCCGGTTTTCTTGGGTTCAAACGGATCCCATCGAGGCCTGCGGCCTTCACCGTGAGGTGCACATGTGGATGCGGGGATGGGTGTGGATCCGGATCGGTTTCATAAGTGTGGAGCACCATCGCGTATTGAAAACCCGAGAACTCTCGCTTGGCGAAGTCCCGAGCCGCTCGTTGGACCGACAACGGATCGGTCCGTTGCGGCATGGAGAGGACAAGATGAAAGGCATCGCGCATGGTGGAATCCGCCGCGATCGGCATGCCGCCATCGCGCCATTCGGTCTTCAGATCCGCCACCGCCTCGTTCCCCTTGATCACCTGGCCATCTTGATCTTCGAGTTCAAGCAGCCCATCGCGCGAAATGTAGGTGAGATTATTGGAGATGCCCTTCATCCCTTTCGGCGCCCTGACAAGTTTGACGATGACTTGAGGCGCACGACGGACCATGGCTTGTAAGGTCTGCCGCACATAGGTGGTCCGAGCGTGCGGCGTGCTGAGCCGTCCGCTGGGACTCACAGGCTTGGCGGAACCAAGCGGCGTGCGCTTGGTGCGACGCGGTCGAGGTGAAGTGTCCCGTGACACGTTGAACAGCCGACACCCCCACTCGTCCAAACGTCCGTCGATACTGATATGTGGTGAGCTCATTGGAGGTGCCAACGCTCCACGGTCCCGCGCAGGACATCCGACACCTTGTCGGTGTGGGCACGGATCACGCGAGAGAGTTCGGTGATGACTTCCACCCGGAATGCATCTCGATTTTGGGGTGAGATATTCAAGACCTTCGCAATCTGGTTCAGGTTCCTCCCCAGGGCAAGGAGCTGTTGATTAGATCGGGTCAACCGTTCCAACTCCGGCTGTCCGACATGGGGTTGCCCGGTTAGCTTGGTGCGGATCATGGCCACGACCCATTTCGTCGGGAGATAGCCTTCGTGACCGGCCATTTTCTTCAAGGCGGCGAGTTCTGATGACGTCAGATTGAGTTCCATCCGGGCCGTGGCTCGTTCTCTCTTCTGGCTCACACGGATCCGAGGAGGAGCCTGTGTCGTCTTCCCATCCATGGCCTGCCGAATGGCATTCCGCAGGGCATGGCTCGGGGTGATTCTGTGGTCCTGACACCAGACCTGCCAGGGCGCTTTCAGGTCACCCAGATCCACCGTGACCGTGGTTGTCCGTTTCGTCCGCTGTCCCATCAGCTCACCCCGCCGGCCCTCGTTGAACCACCCTGCCCCCTCCTCACCGACCGGTGCCTGAGCCCGGTCATCGGAGGCTCAAGAGACATGGGCACAAGCATACGATAAACCCATAATGTAAGACAACTACGGGCAATAGCCATATCCTGCAACCTCTTAAAATTGGTCTTACATTGTGCCCATACCGACACAGATTCACCCCCCGGATCAACCGTTCACGCTACACACAGGCCGCCAGAAATGGACCACGAATCGGCTGGTCAGTGGCGACTCCGGCAAGCGAAACGGGCTGGCATGAGGAGTCGGCTGGTCCAGTTTCCAGTCATTCGGGGGTCCCGATTTGAGGGGGGATCTCTTCCTGTTATCCTGTGACAGAGAACCCCTCATACGTTGTTGCGGGTATAACCATGCACATGACCGGGACAATCGTTCTTCGGTGCCTTCTGGCCCTTGGCATGATAAGTGGACTCGTGGCCTGTGGCAGCTTTGCCAACTGTCTCAATAGCGGGTTCGCCCCCGTCGCCTGTGGCGGCGGGTGTAGCGAGAGCGACGCGTCTTCCCTATCGCAGCCCACGGCCACCTCGGCGGAAGGTCGCTGGATGGGCGCAACTGCTACAGGCCGCACCGTCGCCGGACTGGTCCTCGACGACGGGTCGTATTGGCTGTTCTATACGGCAAAAGACCAGCCCAACATCCTGGCAGGACTCATTCAGGGCACTGGCACGTCTCACTCCGGCTCCTTCGGGTCCTCGAACACGAGAGATTTTAATTTGGAAGGTGCCGGTATTCGCTCAGCGACGATGAATGGCAGCTATGTTCCGAACAAGAGGTTCCTCGGGACGATCGCCTACTTCAACGGCGACACAGAGAGCTTCACGAGTACGTCCGATGCCGACGCTGAGTCGGCCCCGAATCTGACTCTGGTGACCGGGACCTATGCAGGAATTCGTACCGACAACCACACGCTCACAGTGACCGTTGATTCAGTCGGGACGCTTTCAGGTCATGCATTACATGGATGCACCGTTGTGGGCACCTTATCTCCTTGGGGAAAGGGAAATGTCTTTCATACCTCAGTGACATTCGAAGGGGGCGCCTGTCGCCATGGTACGGAGACGCTCACGGGGGTGGCTTTTTTCGACGCCGCGACCAACCAGCTGTACAGTGCGGCCCTCAACCATGCCCGGACCTCCAGCTTTCTCTTTCTCGGTACGAAGCAGTAAGCCTCACCGGTTCAATATTCTGCATGGGCGTCTTCTTCGAAGGGGGCATGATCTGATCAGATCATACCCCCTTGATTGGATCGACCAGATCACGGAGATAAGATCTCTCGCACCGCCGTCGAGGCAAAGAATCCCTGCTCTCTGAGAACGGCAAACCAGGCCTGGGCAAACTCCTTCAAGTCCTGTTTCAGCGACGCCACGACGTGGGTGCGCTTACCCGTCTCGTCATGCCTATAGACCTCTTGAACGATCCCCAGGTAGTCGTTCCGAAATGACACCGGTTCGGCTACCGCGCCGTCTGGCAGATCGGCGACCATGAACACCAGATCGCAATCACGCATCATGTCTCCATTCTGTTCACCATACTGGCAGAGGGACACCAACCGGTGCCCGTCTCCACTGGTTCCAATCTCCTCGATAGAAAGTGGCATGTAGCCGGGGACGCTGATCCGCACCGCGCGCGCACCGGCGAGGAGCTCGTCCAGGAGCTTCGCGCATTCCACATAGGTTTCCATTTCGATTCTCCTTTCTTCAGATGCAGGAAGCCCCCGACCGAGGGCCGGAGGCTTCCCGTGACGGTCAGCGGTCCGACCGCTCTGCGATCCAGCGTGTCGCCTGTTGGGCGACGACGATCAACGCGTCGAGGTCTGCGACTCCGAAGGAGTCGGAATTCTTCCAGACTCCATCCCGGTCCTTGTACGAGCGAGCGACGGTGACGTTGTAGAACGGACCGTTCATGCCCTCGTTCTTCCAGATGCTTGCCTTGATGCTACTGCATCGCAGCGTGGTGACCGGCTTGGGTTTCTTGTCTTGAGGTGCCATAGTGTTGTCTCCTTGAGTTAGAGTTGATGTGTTGGCCTCTCACCAAGCGTGGAGGCCACACAGCGACGACAAAGGAGACAGAGAGGTCGTCTGCACCTGGCGGGCCGGCGGGCGCGATGCGGAGGAATGCCCGTGAAAGACGACGCGGATGTTCGCGGCGCGCGGGCATGATCGACGCAGCCCGCCGGTGGAAAGCCAGGGCGACGGCCGGATGCGCACAGGCACCGGACCTGAAACCACAAGCTGTCCCGCTCTTCACCAGCAAGGCATAGCAGAGCAGCTTCACCAGACGAGGGGAGAAGGTCCTGCTCAGAGAGACCGAGACCAAGCCCGTTCACGAAGGTGAAAGAGGATCAACGAGTCGGTTTCGAGACGGTTTTCAGCTTGACGCGGTCGCTGGCGACCAGGCGACGATGCACACGACTTGATGGTTGCTGAACACGGAAGAAGGCCGAACGGCCTGCGAGGCCGAGGGGAACCGTCATGTGATGGGAGGCGAGAAATCGTTGAGATGCGCGACTGACTGAGCCGGATGAACGAGTCGTCAGCGAGGTCGAGAACAAGCCATCTTCCTGGAAATGCCTCACCGGTCGTTGATACGGCGTCTGATCGTGTTCACACTCATCGTCAGTCAAATAGGTCGGCGTGCGTGCCTGTCCGTTCGAGGATGAGGAACGTGGCCTCAATTCTGTAGATCAGAAGCCAGTCTGGTTGGATGTGGCATTCTCGATGATGATTCCACTCACCGGTAAGAGTATGGTCCTTGTTCTTGGGAGGCAATGGTCTTTGGGCTTGAAGCAGGTCAACGATGGCTTCGAGTTTGTCGATATCGTACCCCCGCTTTTTGGCGAGTTTGAGGTCTTTGAGAAAACGGCTGGTGGTCTTGAGGAGAAGCACGACTTAGATGCCTGTACGGCTTCTGAGTGCGCGAAAGTTCTTGAATGAGGGGAGTTTCTCAGGATGTTTCGTTTCTTCAAATGCCTCCAGCGTATGAACGTTCGGAATCATGAGAGGAAAAGGGATACCCTGGTGGAGTTCAACCTGGGCATAAAAGAGCCGGATGGCTTCGGCTTCAGTCAGGCCGAGGCGGTCAAAGACTTTCACAGCCTTCTTCTTCAGGCCGGTGTCAATACGAGTGTTGATGCGGTCAGACATAGATATGTGTCCAGCTTTTCTCATGTTTCCATTGTACGCCATTTGTCGTGCTAATGAAAGATGATTCTCCGTAGCACACTGTGGGCCGGGCTGGGTAAAGGTAGAGCTACACTCAATAGCCCATCTTCTGCGCTTGTGCGTCGTGGGTCAGTTGATCGAAAACAGCACGACGGTCCGCGTCGATCTGATGTTTGTAGCGCATGAGATCGGCAAAGAGAATGCGCCGGTGGGTGCCCACCTTGCGGTACGGGACTTTCTGCTCCTCTAACAGATTCACGAGGAACGGACAGGACACATTCAGCACGTCAGCGGCTTCTTGTGTCGTAAGTTCGGCATGGACCGGAATCAGTGTAACGGCATTGCCTGCCGACATTTCGTCAAGAATGGTGAAGAGGAGTCGCACAGTCGAAGGAGGCAAAAACAGACGTTCAGGAGTTTTCCGTTTCTGAATTATCTGAACATGGAGATCCATGGACTGGTCTTGATGCGATGCCAAGATATGGAGCGCCTTCTTCGCCAGCTCGGCGTCCTCAGCGGTCGGCACGATCGGTTCTCTGGTCGAAGTAGTCATGGATACGCTCCTCTCTTCTCTGAATGGCAGCCTAGCAGCCAATCACAATAAGCGAATCAAACGAAACAAGTGAAATGCTACACGGGTTCCTGTGGATGTGCGATTTATTGACACCGCACGACTCGGCGCTAATAGTTCCTCACCGCCATGCTGGTATCGCTCGCTCTGCTCCTGGATCATCATCAAAAAGCCGAGCCGACCATGAACGGACTCAGACATTGGACTTACAGACCGACCTCTTCTCAACATCATGTTGCGCCCCTCACCGAAAACGGGGGCGCAACCCATCTTCTGAATCTGTGGCCACGCGCGGCTGCAAGCGTGACATCGTTCGCGACGGCGCGGTTGCCACGGGCGTGCCACACTCCTTAATGGGCGACGCCTGTTCTCTTGGCACGGTGCGTTCCCGTGATCCCTGGCACCTTTCATAGGATAGTGTTAGGATAGTGTCCTGATAGTGGCGTATGGCGACATGGCTGTTTGTTGAATGGTTGTTGACCTGGATCTTGGACACGACGATGTTCGCGTTCGAATGGGATCAGGGCAACCGCACTAAGAATGCGACCAAGCACGACGTGACCACTGATGAGGTGGAGAGTGTGTTCCGGCTCAAACGAGCCGTTCCACTCGGCGTACAGACCAGCCCTGTCGTCAACGAACTGCGCCTGGGACTGGTGGGTCAGTCAGACCGTGGACGCGTGCTGCAGGTCGCCTTTACCTTCCGAGGCAGCAAAATCCGCGTGATCAGCGCCCGTCCGGCGCATCGAAAGGAGCGAAGCCAATATGACACGATGGCGAGTGAAATCTTCCCCGACCTATAAAGGCCCATTTGACCTCGCACCCGAGCATGTGCTCGCGGCCATGCGACGATACAAGACGGCGAAGAAGAAACCGACGAGTGTAGCCCTCGACGAGCGCACCCTCAAAGAACTGAAGGCGCTGGCAACACACCAAGGCGTTCCCTATCAGGTCCTCATGCGTGTCTTCATTCTCCGTGGGATCGAGAGCATGAAACAGGCCTCGTAACCCACGTGCCCACGCTGCCTCAGCATTCGCGTGGGGGTCTGGCGGTGCCCCTCGGTTGATTGACTCAAGGAACGTCCCCGTCGTCGCCAACCGTCTCCGCACGGTCGAGTCGCATCGTGCGACACGACGGTGCCAGACTCCACCTGGCACGGCGTCTCACGACGCGGTGCCTCAGAGACATGTTTGTCGAAGCCCTTCGCCCGGTACAGACCAGCAACGCCTTCGTGGAACTTCGCCTGAATCTCAGCCATTCTGCTGATCCAGGGCACGGACATGCGCCTACCTGACCCATGGTCCTTTCTTTCGTTCGCACCCCTACTTTTTCGGTATGGTCATAAAATCTGAACCCTTTCATAAGTGCTCGTCTCGATGGGTGTGCGCATGTGTCGGTTGGTTCACTCGGCCACATGAGGTAGCGCCTGGAGGAAAGGCCTCTTGAAACACCATGAATAACCTTTTGACAATGGATGAGGCCGCGAAGTATTTAGGCATATCCAAATTGACCCTATACGGATGGGTCTCCGCAAGGAAACTGGGGTACGTCAAAATCGGGCGGCTGGTGAAGTTTAAGCAGGCTCAGCTGGACGCATGGATCGATCAACACACGATCACAGCACGGAGAGACAGCCATGGGACTAACCAAGCGACGCGATAGTTACTATGTCGAGTTCCGTGTGAGGGAGAGTGAGGATGGCAAGTCCTGGAGCCTCGCGAGTGGCGTACCCGGCGCAAAAAAGAAGCGATGGAAAGTGGGGTGCCTGAACAAGACCATCGCGCGTGAGATGGAAGCCGCGATTAAAACGCGCTTGCTCTTAGGCCACGAGAAAACCGAACAGGCCAAACCGATTCTCTTCAAGGAATGGGCAACGGCCTACCTGGAACTCGAATCTATCAAGACGCTCCGCAGCTACCAAGATCGACTCGAAATCATGGAGCGGCAGCTGATTCCCTTCTTCGGTAGCAAGGTCTTAACCGAGATCAGACCTTCCGATGTCGAGGCCTTCCGAAAACAGCGAAAGAAGAAGAATGGGAAAAAGCCGAGTATCCAGACTTTGAACAATGACCATATTGTGCTCAAGCACTGTTTGAACGTGGCAATCCGACGGGGGCTTTTACAAGTCAACCCTGCTGCAAGGGTTCCCCTGCCCGATCCGCAGAACGCACGGGACAGAGTACTGAGCGAGGAAGAATGGAGCAGACTCTATCACGTGGCAAAGCCTCATCTTCGCCCAGTGCTGTTGACGGCTTACCAACTTGGACAACGTCTGAGTGAAATTGTCGGCTTAACGTGGGACCGCATCGACCTCAAGAGAGGGTTTATCACCCTACGGAGTCAAGACACCAAGACAAAGAAGCCGCGACAAGTTCCCATGACGCCAGATGTGAAAGCCACGTTGCACCGCTTAGCGAAAGTACGGAGTCTTTCAACGAGACAGGTGTTTTTGTACAACCGGCAACCACTGAGGGATTTTCGCACGGCATTTAGAACAGCCCTGACAGACGCAGGCCTAAGTGACTTTCGCTTCCATGACCTTCGACATTGTGCTGCCACAAACCTACGAAGAGCTGGAATTGACACCACGACAGCCATGCAGATTGTAGGCCATACGTCTCCACAGATGTGGAAACGATACAATCAGATCAGAGAAGAGGACCTCACACAGGCGGCCAATAGACTCGGGAAATATCTTCAAGAGAACACGCCGGGAACACTTGACCCCAAGGCCGAGAGTCTGTAAAAGTGTAAGTCGTTAAAATCATTAGGAAGCTGGCGTAGCTCAATCGGCAGAGCAGCGGTTTTGTAAACCGCAGGTTGGAGGTTCGATTCCTCTCGCCAGCTCCATAACTTCCGCTGACGTTTCAACCTCTTGGCAGCTTACAGAGCCGCTGCTCTCCCCTCTCAATTCAGCCAGTGTAACCGCGAGTGTAACCGTCTGCTTTTCGAAATAGGCAGTCAATGACTGCGCGGCTTGTTGCAGATCCTTTTCGTTTACGATGTTGTAGCGATCGAACACGCTCCGGGTCTTGTGCCCCGAGATCGCCATTGCCACCTTTTCAGGGACACCCGCCCGGACCATATTCCGAACGGCAGTTCGTCTGAAGTCATGCGGGATCTTGCCCTGCCAGACCTTTCGACGCTTGGTGACATCCTCCACCATCTGCCCGAGACCCACCGCTTCGCACCCTTTTCTCCAGGAATGACTCAAGGTCTGCAGGCGAATTCCTCCTCGATGACAAATCCACGGGCATGCAGGCCACTTGTTGTCACACCGGGCCTTCCACGTCCGCAGGACTCGATGCAAATCACCTGTGAGGAATAACACCCGTGGAGTGTTGGTCTTCGTATCCTGTGCTCGAAGATAGAGCTTCCCTTCGGTCCAGTTGATCTGCCGCCACTGGAGAGAGCAGACCTCCCCCATCCTCATGCCGCTGTAGTAGGCAAGACTGACGGCGACCTGTGCGTAATCAGGTAAGGCTCCTCTCAGTGCGAGAAAGTCTTCATGCTCAAAGAAGCCCGACCGGATATTGTGCTCCTTCAACATTGGGATATGAGGCACACGCCCAACCAGTTGAGGCGTCTGTTCAAACCCCAAGCGGAACATGCGCTTGAGGCACCCCAGTTCACGGTTGATTGTGGCACTCGCTGCCCCATAATTCTGCCGCTTGACGATATACGCTTTGATTCGTTCGCTCGTGATTCTAACGGCACGCATCTTCCGGAAGAACGGCTTGAGATGGAGCATGTATTCTCCCAACCGTCTGGCCGTCTTTCGTTTGTTCATCTCATAGTCCTGCTTCACCAGGTCCACAAGGTCTTCGAACCGCGTCCGATGGACCCTCGGTCCACTATACAGCCCTCTGGCAACATCACCCTCTCGCTCCTTTAAGATCCTGAGAGCCTCAGCACAATCGAAAGTTTTGGTACCTTCCTGAATCGGTCTTCCTTCTATGTAGTATTTCATCCAGTACGGGCCGACCTCGGAAAGGTTACCCGTTGTCAGCGGGGGCTCCGGAAATTCAGACAGTATGCTAAGTGGGAGCCTGGCTTCACGAA
>CAYTAS010000093.1:0-12314 GCA_964435885.1 uncultured Nitrospira sp.
GTCTCCATGATAGAGAGGGTCAGGCCGAGGAAGAGGTTGCGGGCAGACTCGTTCCAAAAGGCCTCCTTCACGTGCTCCGTCGGATAGAGCACCTGAGCAATCGCCAGGATTTCGCCGACCCGGCGGTTCGGATCTCGATCGACTGCATCGAGGGGATTCCAACGATGGGTGTGGCCATCCATGCTGAAAGGATTGAATAAGTACACGTGATGTCCATGCGCCTGCCGGAACTTCGAGGTATAGGCGAAGTTCTCCATCTTGATATCCAAGACGACGACCGAGTCGTCGTAATGGAGCAGATTCGGGAGCACGATGCTCACGCCTTTGCCCGATCTGGTGGGTGCCGCGAGCAACACAAATTCTTGGCCTCCGTAAACCAGGTACCGGCGACCCACTTTCCCGATGATCAGCCCACGCTCACCATAGAGTCCGGCCTGTTGAATCTCAGCGGGGGAGGCGAACCTGGCCTCGCCATGGAGCGGTTTCCGCCGCTGCTGCAGGGATAGTCCCATCAGCACCGGGAGCCCGAAGCAGACGAATCCTCCGACGACGGCGGACAATTGAAGTCGCTTACGCTGATCTGGATCTTCGCCATAAGTTTGCCAGGATGTGGGCCAGGTGCTCAGAGAGAGGTCTTCGGGCATCCGTTTGTTGGCGAGCGTGAAGACGGCACCGGCGAGTGCATCCGCGCCGCAGAGCCCGAGCGGGAGATACAGGACCAAGGCCACCGCGATCAGGATCGGCTTGCGTGACATCTCTATTCCTATGCCCTGACCAGGGTCGCTTGCCCGAATCGTGCCACGAGTTTTGCGATCGGGTCATAGTGGACTTCCGCGACATAGCGCTCTTTCTTCAGGGGCTTTCCTGCTTCGTCGTACTGGTTTCGTGCGACCACATGGAGAATCACGTCGATTGTCAAGGCCACCAGGCGCTTCAGAGTCGGCACATCGTAGGCCGACGCCTGCTCATGTTCTTTGCACATGAAGACATACCGTTCTGCCGCCAAGGCACAGGACTCCGCATGGTAGGAGGTAATCGAGCCGCTATGGCCGGTCGTGAGGAGTTTCAAGAAGTCGAAGGCTTCGCCGCCGCGCAACTCGGCCAACAACACCCGGTCCGGTTTCATGCGCAGGGTGGAGGCGATCAGCTCCGAGGGAGTCACGGTCGCTGTTCCTTGTCCGCCTTTGGCGTACAGGAGATGCACCCGGTTCCCATGCTGCGGGAGCAGCAATTCGCGCACATCCTCGATCGTGATCAGCCGTTCTTGTTCCGGGATCGACTGGCAGATCGATTTCATCAGCGTGGTTTTTCCCGATCCTGTGTCTCCCACGACGGCAATATTCTTCTTCGCCAACACCGCCGCATGGATGAAGGAGCCCAATTGGCGCGTGGCCAGATACTCCACTAGCTGCCGTTCGACGGGATCGAGCTCAGTCGCTCGATCATCCATCGCCGCAGATCTGGCCCAGACATAGCGGCTGAAGGCTCCCTCCGCGTCATACTCGGCAAGGCTCTTGATCCAGGCGTTGGGACGGCGGATCGAGACGGAGATGGTGCTGAGTTCCACCGCCGGGGGCAGGACGATCTGCACCCGTTCGCCGTCGGGCAGCATGGCCGAGAGAATAGGTTTATGCGGGCCGATGGCTTGCTCCGTCGAAGTTGCGACTGCTGTGGCGAGCGACGTGAGGAGGTCGAGCGTCAGATCCGGTGCGAGATGCCGCTGCCACGTGGCACCGATCTCCATGTAGACTTCCTTTGGTCGATTCACGACGATCTCAGTCACGCCGGGCAGAGCCAGGTAGGTGAGGAGGGGACGCAACAGCTCGCGCACCATCGTGTCGTGCGCGAGCAGGTCAGTGGGGCTGCAGTTCATAGACAGTGCTGAAATCCAGGTCCCGCGCAACGAAGATCGTCCCACGATCGCCTTGGTTCTTGTACAGCGTCGGTTTGATGTTGATGGTGGATTGGAGAATCAGTTCCGCCATGCGGTTGCCCGTCGTGGCGGAATGTTGATAGATTCCCAAACTCTGCGCGCCGCTGGCGTTGGCCTGCGCTGCCGTGGCCAGGCCGATCCCGTCCTGCACGAGAGACAGCATAAAGGCTGCACCAAGACGGTCCCACCAATGGTTATCGACATAGCCCACCAACCCGGATGTGCCCAAGGCATCAGCGGCGGGCGAATTCAGATTGATCACAACCCCGGTCGGCGTTTTGACTCTGGTCCAGAGGAGAAAGAGGCGCCGCTGGCCCTGGGCCATCGTGGCGGCATATTCACCGACTGCTTCCGAGCCCCGTTCCAAGAGGACGACGCGGCCGTTGTCGCTATAGACATCGCTGTTGAGAATACAAGTCGCCATGCCCGCCACTTCGTTGATCACCCGGACGGTCAAGGCACAGTCGATTGCGCGGCCCTTGGGCAAGATCAGATTACGATCACCCAACAAACCGGCTTGTACTTTTGGAGTGTCCGATGGCGTCAGCAGTCCTCCGATCGAACCGGTTCCGCTCGCAGCGGGACCGGGAGGAGCCGGCAGACCAACGCCGGTGATGCCGATCGTCGGAGTGCCGGTTGGTCCGTATCCTACCGAGAGGGGAGGTGCGTTCGAGGAGTCCGCCACCGTCATCGCACCAGCCGGAGTCGAAGCTCCTGACCCGTTCAGCATGAGACTCGGGTCCATGCCGTCCGCTTGCCTCGTGCCCGCCAGCAGCTCACGAACTAAGGAGATCGCGGCCTCTGGTCCTGTAGCGGCCTGTGGCGTCCGAGGCACATTCGTGCCAGAGCTGTTGTTCGTCAGAAGCACCTCTCCACCAAACCGACTCTGTAACGGTCGGCTCAGTGATGGTGCGTTGCTCCGTTCACTCGCAGGACTGAGCGCCATTGATTGGCTTATGTCCGCGCTGCTATTCAGGTCCTGCGGCATCCCATGACGTGGCAAGATGTTCCTGCTATTGGTCGGGCGCGTCAGCGTTGCCATATTGGCAGGTGGAAGGGGATCGGTCTCGAAGACCCGTCTCAGTCCCACCTGCGCCGGTTTGTTCTCAACCTTCATTGCCTGTTCTTCTTGCGTGGCCTCTGCCTTGCGCTTCGCGTTCAACGTATTGGCCGTGAAGACGAGCCCCAGTACCACCACGATCGCCGTCACGATGAGTACCGTGATGCGTGCTGTGTGGTTTGCTCCACTGGCCTGGCGGTTGACCGAGACGATGCCCTGATCGACGGTGAAAGCCTTCTCTTCGGTTTTCTCTGTTGAGTCTTGTGTTGAACTCATTCTCGTCCTCTTCAGCGCAATGTGCGCGTGATTCCGGAGACCGTCGTCCCCTCAACCGTGGGCACGCCGGTGCTGTCATAGGACTCATTCCAGATGCCGACCACGGCCTCGCCCAATCGCAACACGAACCGCCGTCCTAGCCGCTGTACCACGGCGAGGCCCTTCTCCATGTGGAAATTGATCCGGGTTTCCTCGCCCAGCGGCGAGAGAAAGAAGATCGCAGGAATCTCGTGATTCGGGGGAAACGAAAAATAGGTGAAGCGGCCGTCGTCGAACACGAGGGCCGGGGCGATATCTTCTCCGCCAGGGAGCACCTCCATGGCATACTTCCAATTGCGTGGCTCAGGGGTGAAGGACTCCAAACGCTCGGTAAGAAGGTCCGCCTTCTCACGGGCTTGTTTCGCCCGATGAGCCGAGGCTTGCAGCGCAGTCATGGTTGCTGGATTGGGTGGAACCAGCGGATGGCGGAAGATCACGCGGTACATCGGTTCCTCTGGTCCCTGTTGTCCTGGTTTGTCTTTCCGTGCTGACCGACTGTTGCCTACGACGGTGAACTCGAGGCTATAGTCCCGCTTGTCCGTGCGGATCTCCAGATTGTTGTGCCTCGCCTGGTCTTTTGGCTTCACCCAGACCTGATTCGTCCCGACATCGGCGCGGATGCACCATTCCGCTTCCGGCTTTGCACAGTCCGCGAGAAAGCCGCTGCCGGCGATGACGATGCGTTCGTCGTCACCCAGCACGATGCGGGTCACGATGCCACGACGCACGGTCACTTTGGTCACTTCGTCGCGGTGATAGGTCACGTAGCGCACACGCTGATCCCCGTCGCCCGGCGCCGGAATCTCCGCCGCATGTGATGAGACGATGGACCAGGGCAACAGGGCAATGCTCACTGACAACCACGACAGAAGCGGTCTCATGAAGATATTCATACGCAACATTCCTATTTCTTCTCGACCATGGACAGCACGGAGGCTGGGGGCGTGAGCGTTCCGATTTCCGCGTCCACCCGATAACTCGTGACCTTGTAGCCCAGCGGATTCTGGATCAGGTCCTTTTCCTGCCCCCTCATCGACTGGTGGTATTCATAGGCAACCGTCGCGATGAAATACTGCGGCGCGTCGAGGGTGTGGGCGTCGGTCCGTTTCGCCTGCTTCTCGAACCGCACCGTCGCCTTCTGTCCGACCGCATCGCGATGGACGGTCACGCTCAACACGGTCACCCGCCATTCGATCCCGGTTCCCAACTGCTTGTCCCGGGCGTTCACACCCTCATAGAGATTCGCGTAGTCGCGTCCGACTTCATCGGCGCTCATAGCCAACACCTGGTCGTAATCTGCTTGGAGCAGCCGGTAATAATAGGACTCCCGCGCGATGACGTACTTTTGCGTCCAATGTTTATCGAGCAACTCCTGATAGCCCAGCACGGTCCGATCGTCTGCCGCACTCACCAGCTCCACATTGCCCGTAGCCCGATCGATCGCGAAGACATAGGGCACGGTTGTCTTGAACGGGGCCAGACAGGCGATCCCAATTCCTAGCGTCAAGGCCAAGACGCAGGCCACACCCGCCACCCACCAGGCCTTACGTTCCGATGTCGCGAGCCTCTCGCGCCAGTCCGCGTCCCAATCGCGGCCTTGATCGTAGAATTGTGGTTCGTCCGCTGCTGTAACTACTGACGGTTCCGTCATCGTTGCTTCCCTCGTGCTTCTTGCCAGGTGAATGATCTGCCGCACTATGGGGTCCAAGGAGCCATGTGATCGAAGGTCCGTGCCGTGCCGGGAGCTAGCATCTTCAGCACCCGTTCCTGATGTTCCTGCTGCGCGGCCTTTTCCTCCGACTCGATCATCGCTTTCATCGTGATAATCCGATTTGTGTCGTTGCTCACCTGTGCCTGCTCGGCGGCGATCCGACCGTTCAGTTCCAGGATGGCTTTGGCGTCCTCGGTCTCGTTGATGCGGTTCGTCAAGGCGCGGATTTGTTGCATCCGACCGACCAACATCTGATAGGTGTTCGCGTAGTAGGCCTGACTCTGCGGTGTCTGGTTGAGCATGTTCTGGCAGATGCGCAGTGCGTCCCCGGTCTTGCCCTCGCAGTTGTAGAGCATGCGGTTGTGCCGGATGATCTGCGCCGCCGCGGTCAGACCCTGGACGCCGCCGGAACGGATCGCGTGGTACACGGCGTTCACATCGGAGGGAACGACGCCTGCCAGAGTGAGGTTGTTTAAGAGGCTGCCCATATTGCGGGAGCCCATGATCGCGTGGATCTGCTGGTCCGCTTGCACAATCTGTTGGTGCATTTGTTGGAACTGCTGAATCCAGGCCAGGGCCTGCAGGACCGATTGCACCAGGTTTGCCGTATCGATCACGGGAATTCCGCTCGCTTCTGTCTTTGCGGTTGGGCTTGCGATGACCAGCATCGCGAGAACCGCCGCTATACCTGTGCGCTTCAGACGTGACATAGTTACTCCTTTGGTGCGACGCTTTTTCTCAAGCGTTCAACCGAAGCCCGTTGATAGAGGTCGCTTCCCGGCTGGGTGGGTAGGCCAGGCAAGGCGCTCATGAGGGCACGGGCTGCTGTCGTGCGAGGCTGACTCAACGATCCTCCCGCCGCAGCCAGGGCCCAGGTGAGAGGGACACGACTCATCAGACCGGACATGACGCGTCCGACAGCCGATCCACCCCTGGCCATGTCACCGCCTGGATTGCCCAATGAGAGACCTCCAGCTAAACTCGCGGCGAGCGACGAAACATGGAGGAGGACATAGGCGGCGGTTATTGAAAGAAACAGGAGGCCGACGACATCCGCCAGGATGGAGGATGCGGAATAGGCATTGAGCACATGGGTACAAGCAGTTCGCAGTAGGCTCGCGAGGAACGTAATGACCGCCATGATGAGGACATTGGTGAAGACAGCGACGAGAGCACTGGACAGCCAGTTTTCCGCGTACCGCTGCGTGACCGGGAACATCGCGCAAAAGATAAAGGCGGGCCCAACCGAGAGCAGGAGTGCGAGGCTGACCTTCGCGACGAGAAAGAGGCCCATGGCGACGAAGGCCATCACGATCGACGCGGCGGCGCAGATGCCTCCCGCGATGAAGAGGGAGAACTGCGGCAGCAAACCGGAGCTGGCTTCGGTGAACAGGGTTTCAGTCAGAGTCGTGAAGGGGTTAACCATCTGGTCGATTGTGCCGCCCATCGATAGGACGCCACCGAAGGCCGAGGCGAAGGCCTGTTGCAGCCCCTCCAACCCTTCCGCAACGAGACTTCGATATTGCGGTCCGTTCAAGGCGAGACCTGCGATGAGCGCCACCCGGAACCAGCGCCAGACCAATGCCGAGACTGGCTCCTGCACGTCGCCTCGCATCACTTGAAAGCCGGTCCATATCACATAGGTCGTCACCGCTGTCACGGCGACCGGCGTGAGGACGGCAATCACGGCATCACTGGAGGTGACGACGTAGTGGGTCAACGCGTTGTTGACGGACTGCTCGATGTAGGTCGCCATGCCCATGCTTGTTTCCCTACCGTGGTAATCGATCCTGTGACTGGAGGCGTTTTCTTGCCGCGATGCGTTCATGGAACAGAGGTAACCAGGTTGCTGGATCGTCGCCAACTTCTTCTCTGATGGCATCCAGCAGCGCGATGTTGTCGGTCGAGCCGGATAGAATATGGAGAAGATCCGGCATCCCACCCAGGTCGAATTGCACGATGGCAGAACTGTGGCCCTGCTTCACGAGAAACAAGCGGCTCGCCTCTCCCAGATTCTTGATGATGTGGAATTCAGCTTCCGTCACCTTGAAGCCCTGCACATAGTCCTCATGGTCAGCGCGGGGATTGGGCAAGAAGATCTGAGTTACGCTCTGCTCGACCATGGTTTTGCCGATCGGGTGCCCCAACACGTCCGAGGGCGATTGCGTCACGAAGACCCCGAGGCCGGATTGTTTTCTGATAGTCTTCTGTTTGTTGAAGGCAAAGTCGGCGAACAGGGGATCTTGGAGTGGCTTCCAGAACTCCTCCATGATGTAGATGAAGGGCCGGCCCGTGATCAGCCTCTCGGTCAGATGGAGCAGATAGGCCATGATCGGCGTGCGGACCTCCGGATCATCCAGGAATTCCGTGTAGTCGTACCCGAAGAGTTGCGCATTTGTGAGGTCATGGGTGTCGCGCGGATTGTCGAACACCCAGCCCAATGCATGTCCGCGTGTCCAGCGCTTCAAGCGAGCCCGCACACTCTGGTCGCCGGTGGCCGGCAGGTTCTGCAGGAGGAGCGAGAGACAACGCAGCTCCATGGACACCGTCTCACTCATCACCGCTCGCACCGCATGGTTGATTTCAGTCTGCTCCTTTGCGGTCACGCGTGGCACTTCATCGCCTGGATGTTTTGCGAGCTGGGCTACGAGCTGCTCGCAGAATTGCCAGTTCTGTGGAGTGGGCTCGGCCTGAAAGGGATTGAAGCCGGTGGGCTGGCCGCGCTTGAGCGACTGATACGTTCCACCCATCGCCCGGATCCCGATCTCTGCGCCGCGATCCTTGTCGAAGACCACGCAGCGGAGGCCTTCATACTTGGTCGCGAAGGAAATGAGGCTCAGTTCGAGCGCAGTTTTGCCCACACCTGTGCTGCCACATATAAACGTGTTGCCGGGGTACTTCTCGTCGCGCGAATCTCGATCCTCCGGGGACACGTGGAAATTGAAATAATAGGGCTGCCCACTCGGGGTCTTGAAGAGGGCCAAGGCTTCGCCCCAAGGATTGCCGACTCGTTTGCCGCGAGCGAAGTTGTGCAGGGGACTGAGACAGACAAAGTTGCGGCTCGTGATGATCGCCTCGCGCGGCCGCAGACTCCAGTTGCCGGGGAGCTGCGCAAACCAGGCACATTCGGGGATCACATCGACCCGCGCCATCTTGAAACCCGGCCCGTCCTGGAAGACGGCCCGCGCGTCGGCGAGCGAGGTGGCCACCTCGTCCATCGTTTTGCCGAAGATGGCCAGACTGTAATGGTACTGGCCCAGATCGATGAGCCCACTCTGCAGATTGTCGGCGGCCTGATCCATCTGCTCGATCTCGCGGGTCGCCGCATCCTCCGACGCGATCAAGTGGCCCTTCTGGGTGGCGAGCGCTTTCAGGGCCGAGCGTTTGTTAAGGAACGAAAAGCTCTGGGTTTCGATGTATTCGTCATCGCTATAGAGCAGGCCGTTGTTCATGCCGGGTTCGCTGAATTGCGGATACTCCTGCATATCCAAGAACCCAGCGAACTTTCGTTCGCGTGGGTGCCAGATCTCCACCATCCCGGTCTTGTCGCCGAAGTGCAGCCGTGAAGTCGGCAGATAAGACGCGAGCGGGGCTCGACGCAGGGGGATTTCCTCCCAGACCCCGTTGACGAGATAACTCAGAAAGGCCAGCATCTCGGAATAGACGATGTCCTGCTTCGTATAGGTGCCGAGGCGGGTAGGGCCATAGCGGCTCAGGCTCGCTTCCAGTTGTTTGCCCATGTCTTCCAGGATCGTGAGCTGTTCGCTTTCTTGCTCCCGTCGCTGCACAAGGGTGCGTGTGCTCATCCGAGTGAAGAAGCTCGCCACCTTTGAGGGGCTGGGTCGGTACAGGATGGAGAGATACAACTCCGTCGCCATCTGCCGGTGTTGTTCGAACGACTGATAGTAGCGATCACTCAAGGTTCGGCAGAATGGATTGGGTGAGGTGCCATGCAGCCTCTCGGTGACGACGCGCCGAATTTTATGGGACCAAACGGCAAAGGAGCCGCCGCCTAAGGATCGGAGAAACTGATGCAGCCCCTCCTTCCGCAGCAGCACTTCTGTCCGGTCCGAGGTTTCGAAGGTGATCCCCTCCAGCTTCCAACAGGCGAGGTATTCGCCACCGGTCAGGGTGATGACGGTAGGTGTGATCGCCGTGGCCAATGGGATGTAGTCGCTCGCAGGGATCTGGATCGCTGCGGCCTTCTTGACTGCGGTTCTGGTTCTCATGGTCTGTGTGAGTTGCATCATGATCGTGTGTTGGATATGCCCAGTCGCTGCCGTCCTCGGTTCATCGTTTTCTGAAGGTCAGGGGACCATAGGAAATGGCGCCCCAGATGGCGCGGCTCGGTCCGTGCCGGAGTCGCATCCGCGCCCGCATCATCACCTGCCGCAATCGTTGATCGTCGGTCTTTGTCGTCTGCCGCATCCAGAGGACGATCGGAATCGTGCAAAGGAGCAGCCCCAGCGAGACATAGCCGCTCACGAGGTAATAGAGCCAGACCGACAACAAGAGGGTGACACCGCCGATCAGAATCAGCGGCACGATCGGCACGCCGCCCAGCATCGCGGGCCTCGTGCAGCCGGTGAAAATGGGGTCGCGAAAGCCGTCCATGTTAGTTGATCAACCAGGCCGCGATCCCCGCAGCGCCACCCACCAAGATGCCGCCGATCACGACGTTGCTCACGTCTGACCATTGCGCGTGGCTGAAGGCCATCTTGAACCCCGCCCACATGATAGCGATGGTAAAGAGCGTCACCGCCACGCTCACCAGCACCGTTTGGACATTCTGCATCACGGTGTTGACCTTGGTGATCTGGGCCCAGGCCGGGTCCGATTCCAGCCAGATGACCACCCCGAGCAGCCAGGAAGCAGTAGCGATCAGACGCCCATTCCCTCGGCTGCCCCCTATCCCTGACGTACTTTTCGTAATCACACCCACTCCCGTCATGACCTTCTCCATCTTTCCTTCCTTTCTGTGAAGTGGCTTCTGTGGCCAGCTTGCTGGCCTTCCGGGCTCGCAATATTCACCAAACGGGGGTGACATGTAGTGAGGTTCAGTTTTTGTTGCAAGCCTGTTGGGACTACGTAGACGTGGCGATCCTCTGGAGCCATTTGTAAGGGGCAATAGATGGAAGCGTGACGTGCGACACGACCTCTTAGGTCAGAGGACGCGAAGTATTACACTTGTGGAATATGGCCTATCTGTAATATTCTTGACAAAGGGATGTTGAGCAGATGAAAGAGTGGACCGTTATTTATCGCCCGCGATTCTCCGCGTGGCTCGAGCAATGTACGATGGCCCTCCAAACAGAAGTGCTCGCACATGTCGAGGTGCTCAGCAGGTTGGGCCCGAACCTCGGACGGCCACGCGTGGATCATATCAAAGCGTCCACACATCCGAATATGAAAGAGCTTCGCGTGCAGTTCAAAGGTGACCCAGTGCGCATCCTGTTCGCATTCGATCCAGAACGCCGCGCAGTTTTGCTTCTGGGAGGTACGAAGGCGGGTGATAAGCAATGGTACCGCCGCAACATCCCGGTTGCGGACCGGGAATTCAGTGACCATGTGCGGACTATGCAGATGGAACAACGGTCGACACACTGCAAGGAGGACTCGAGATGATCACACATCGAGACGTGATGAACAGACTCCCAAAGAAACGCCGTCGGGCCATTGATGCGCGAGCGGCGCAAATCCTCGCCGAGGAAATGACGCTCCAGGAGTTGCGTCGCGCCCTCAAGCGATCGCAAGTCACCATGGCGAAGACGCTTGGGCTTCAACAGGCTGCCGTGTCACGGCTCGAGAACCGGAGTGACTGGCGCCTCTCGACCCTTCAGGACTACGTTCAGGCGATGGACTGTGAGCTTGAAATTTATGCCCGCGAGAAGAAGCGCGGCCAACGCCGCCTGATCCGCATTCTTCCGAAACCACGGTCTCGCCGTTCAGCCGCGTAGAAGGGAACGACCGTCACGGTCGTCAGGATCGACAGACCCGCGTCATAGGGGCAGCCTTGAAAAGGCGTTTATCCTAGTCTGACCGGCGTATCAAGTTGGGTAAAGGTACTCGGAACATAGGGGCTCCCGATGTGTGACGGTGTTGTGAGTCTACCAGCGCTTCTCGTGCTCAGTCAGCAATCCACGCAATAGTCTCATCACTCGATTCAGTCTCGGTTCGACATTAACGGATCTGCTCGTTCTTATTCTCTTTGTTCTACCGCTTCCGCCACTCCGTCAAGGTCTCGTCGCGCTGAAACCGGCGCGTTCATCTGTTGCCGTCGATCTATTGAAATTGTTCTGCCATGAAAGGCCGATGTCCTGCCGCGCACTGATCGGCTGAGGCAGCGTCCGCGCCAGCACAAATCTGTCACGTTCGCCGCCGAGTGCTCATCCGCCCGTGCTTCTTCGGCAGTCCTCGACCTGTCACCTCCGTTGTCCTTCCCTGGCGCTTCGATTTCTGCGAAAGCGCCAGTTCGTTCAACATGCAGGAGGTGCCACCATGGCCAAACAATCCGTCAACCGACTTCCCGTTCCACAATTCATTCCGCGCTACCGGATCACGCTCGTTGCTGAGGGCGGTCACACCGCTCCATACGGCGTGCTTCGGGACTCCGCTGCCGCGGCTGCAGCGCTGCGCCCATGCTTTGCCGGTCTCGATCGCGAGCAGTTCCTCGTCTGTTGTCTCGATGCCAAGAATGTCAGTATCGGTGTGAACATCGTCTCGATCGGCTCGCTTACGCTCAGCATTGTTCATGTCCGCGAAGTGTTCAAGCCAGCCATCCTCATCAACGCGGCTGCAATCATTGCGGTCCATAACCATCCCTCCGGCGATCCCACACCGAGCCCGGAGGATCGGACGCTCACCACACGCCTGCGCGAAGCTGGAGAACTGCTCGGGATCAGACTGCTCGACCATCTCATTCTTGGTGACGACCGTCTGTACAGTTTTGCGGACCAAGGCTGGCCGCTGTGAGGCGACAGCGAAACTCCTGTTGCAGCTTCCCTCAACTTTGCTTCTCAGCAGCTGAGGCATGTTGAGGCATTCGGAAGATTCTAAATTCCTACTACACGCGGCTGTCTCTTTCTGACAGAGCTGACGCCTAAACAATAGGCAACATGCTGAACAGCCCATGCTATGTGGTGCCGCTTACGAATCGCTGGACTTGCTCACAATCTTATCCGCAGAAGGTGTGGATGAAGAGCAAGGCTTAAACCTCTCGACTCTTATCCTGCTGTATTGTGTTTGATCTTCCCCCGATTCCGTGGACACGGGGTTACGCGACAGCTGTCCTCGCT
>CAYTAS010000094.1:0-12168 GCA_964435885.1 uncultured Nitrospira sp.
ATCGGAGGCTGAGTGGCTTGCGGGTGACCAAGGTGGGGCGCCATCAGCAGACTTAGATTGCCGGGCGGGGAGGGTTGTACCCGTGAGGATTGAGGCTCTGCCAGCGCCAGGTGTCGGCGCACATGTCGGCGAGATTCCGTTCAGCTCGCCAGCCGAGAAGCGCAGCCGCCTTGCTGGGATCGGCATAACAGGCTGCGACATCGCCGGGCCGACGAGGCGCGATCTTGTACGCCACTCGTTTACCGCTGGCCTGCTCGAAGGCCCGCACAATTTCCAGCACGCTGTAGCCGGTTCCGGTTCCGAGATTGACCGTGAGGCATTCCGTCGGTTGTGTCGATCGTCCGAGCACTTCCAACGCTCTGAGATGTCCGATGGACAGATCCACCACATGGATATAGTCGCGCACACCGGTGCCGTCCTGGGTGGGGTAATCGTCGCCGAACACATTGAGGTGCGGACGGAGGTCGACCGCCACCTGCGAGACGAAGGGCATTAAGTTGTTCGGTATGCCCTGGGGATCTTCGCCGATCAGCCCGCTTTGGTGTGCGCCGACCGGATTAAAATAACGGAGAATCCCCATACGCCATGAGGCGTCGCTGCACTGCTGATCCCGCAGCATGTGTTCCACGGTGAGCTTTGTCTGCCCATAGGGATTGGTAGCCGACAATGGGTGATCTTCTGTCAGCGGCAACCGTTGGGGATCCCCATAGACCGTGGCGGAGGAGCTGAAGACCAGCGTCTTGACCCCACAGATGCCCATGGCCTCCAAGAGTCGCATGGAACCCACGACGTTATTGTCGTAGTAGGACAGCGGCTGTTGTATCGACTCACCGACTGCCTTGAGACCGGCAAAATGGATCACTGCTTGCGCACCGCTTTCGCGTAGCGCCGTCACCAGCGTCGCCCGGTCGCGGATATCGCCGCGGATCAAGCGGAGCTGCTTCCCTGTGATCCGCTGCACTCGCTCAAGCGATTCCGGATGACTGTTGCTGAAATTGTCAAAGACGGTAATGTCGTATCCTGCCTGGAGTAACTCGACGCAGGTGTGAGACCCGATATATCCGGCGCCGCCTGTGACGAGAATCATGCCTCACCTCCGATACAATGATCGTGTAGGGTGTCATGTGATGTCAAGGTCGCAGATGACGACAGAGGGGCAAAGGGCGGGCATAAAACGGCAAGGGCGATGTGTGTCAGACGGTATCGCGGAAGCCCTATCTGATACATTTCTGCAGTTCTTGGTATTTGGTATAGTGAGTTCCAGCGCCGCGGAGTTCAAGAAGGAACAATGATGGTGTCATGTCATAGGCGAGACCATGTCCATCGACAACGACTCCGTAACGGCGTTGTTGTAATCATGGCATCGCTCATGCTGGCTCTGACGACCGGTGCCGTTGCCGATGATGGGCCAAGACTGCCGGTCATGCAGGTGGCAGCACAGGCCAAGGCTGCCTGGGAGAGTGGAGCAGTAACCGCTGCGCTCGAACTGCTCGATCGGGGCACCCATGACCATCCTGAATCGCCCCTGCTGCACGCATTGCGTGGGGATATCCTGTCCACGGGTCGAGACATCGAGGAAGCGGTTCTAGCCTATGATCGGGCTCTTGCGGCGGAACCGAGTGCGGTAGATATCCATTGGTCAAAATGGAGTCTGTTGGTGCGTTGGGAGCGAGAGGATGATGCGATCGCAACGCTCCAACGCCTGGCAGGAATTGAGGCGACTAATCCACTCATCCATTGGCGATTGGCACTCGAACTGCGGAAGTTCGATCGCCTGGAGGAATCGCTTGAATCCTACAAGCGGGCGGTGGAGCTGATGCCTGATTTGCTGAGCTGGCGATTAGCCCTCGCTCGCGGCCGGTTCGATGTGCTGGATTATTCAGGCGCGGATGCTGACCTCCAGTACGTCCTGCGGCATGTGGCACCAGGTTCTCCGCTGGAGCTGCCAGCCAAGAACCAACTTGCGCAACTCTATGAATCGATGGACCGGGGGCGGCGCTTCACACGGGTGTTGACTCCTGACGCCACCGCGGATCAGTTGAAGCAATGGGCCTCTCTTCGGTCGGATGCGTGGAAGCTGTTCGAGGCCGGTCACTACAAAGAAGTAGAGCCCGTCTATCGCCAGTTGCTGGATCTCAACCCCAGCGATCCTGTGGCCACCTATCAGCTGGGACTGACTCTCATGCAATTGGACCGGTGTGAAGAGGCGCTTGAGGTGTTCGGGAATATGTCGAATCTCAACTCGAAAGAAGACGATTACGCGGATACGATCTATCGGATGGGGCAGTGCTATGTCGAGTCGGAGCGGTGGGAAGATGCCTTCATGCATTTTCAGATTCTGTATGACGCGGCTGTCGAATTTGAAGAAGCCAACAAGGGAACTGCGATCCCGGCCGGTACCCGCGTGCTGGCGAAGGACAAGATTGCGCGATGGTTGGAGAAGGTGAGACCTCATGTTCCTGAATTGGTGAAACAGAGAGAAGAGGAACAAAAAAGGGAAAGGGAATTGCGATCGCGTACTCCTGGCCTGTCTGAAGAAGCCTTCTTCACGAAGGCGATTGAAAAGGTGAAGCCACAGAAGACGCTGGAGACCGGAGCGGCGATCGCCGGGCGGGATGCGGATTTTAGTTGGTTTCGATATGTGATTCCGGCAGACAAAGTGCTGCGTGACGACTCTCCCACCGGCGCCCACGAGTTTATTCCGTTGAATCCTGGAGACACGTTTCCGAGTACGCAATCTGAAATCTACTTGGTCTTTAAACTCGTATCCGATTCCTTTGACGCGGTACCGTTGACTGCACGATGTTCGCCGGAAACGCGTGAGATGACGGAAGATCCGCTGGCAACCGTTCAAGATCGAGTCATGACGGCCATGAACGATCGGTCAGGCTATTTTCTCCTCACCCCTCCGAAATCTGGTTGGACACCAGGGTATTACCGCTGTGGCCTCTTCGCCGGGGAACAAACCTCGGCTTACTCGTATGTGGATGAGGTGAGGTTCAGGATCGTCCAGGCTAGTGCCGTGCAAAGTTATGATTCAGGCAGGGCAGTTCAGTAGGCGCGATTGATATCTCTTCCTCAGCAGAGGTAGACGGATCACGTGATCCCTCCAAAATCTCCTGCAGCAAGAAATTGGCAGATGAACGGCATGATTGCTCGATCCGTATCGGTATGTAAGGACTCGATCATCCTGAATCCCATTGGCTGCAGTGTACCGCCCACGATTTCCGGTCAACGTGTCCTATTTTGATCTGCCTTACATGGACAACATCAAATTGGTCGACGGGAATCGGTTTGCATTAGTCCTGAATGGCATCTACGGGGGATCGGATGGAAACGAAAGCGCCGAGGCAGATATCGAGGCCATCCGGTTTCGGAATGATTTCATGAGCCTGCGGGATCGTCCTCTCTTCGAGGAGATGCTCAAGAAGCTTCAACGGAGCCCCACGGCCCATTGATCCAATCGGCCGTATCCTCGACCGGTCGGTCGTCCACTGCCACGATCAGCCGGCTACAGGCTGCTGATAATCCACTTCAATCGTGAAGCCGAGATCCTCGATCATGCCCCAGACTTCGGGAGCCGGTGCGCCAGGTGTCGTCAAATAGCCGTTGACGAAAACGGAGTCGGCGGGATAGAGGGCCAATGGTTGAAGGCTACGAAGATTGTGCTCTCTGCCGCCGGCGATGCGGATTTCAGTCCGAGGGTGCAGGAACCGGAAGAGACAGAGCACCTTGAGGCAGCGTTGCGGTGTGAGGGAGTCACACTTCTCCAACGGTGTGCCGGCGACGGGATGAAGGGTATTCAAAGGAATGGAATCAGGCTTCACGTCACGTAAGGCCATCGCCAACTCAATTACATCCTCATCCCTCTCCCCCATCCCTACGATGCCGCCGGAACAAATTTCCAATCCGGCCGCACGGGCGTTCTTGATCGTGGCGAGCCGGTCTTGGAAGGTATGGGTCGTGCAGATGGAGGCATGAAAGGCTTCGCTGGTGTTCAAATTGTGATTCACGCGGTCAACTCCGGCGGCTTTAAGCCGCTTCGCTTGGGATTCGCTCATCAAGCCGAGTGAACAGCAGATTTGAATTGGAACTTCCTGCTTGATGAAACGCACAGCTCCTGCGATTTCGTCGATTTCTCGATCCAATGGGCTGCGTCCGCTTATGACGATGCAGTAGCGTTGGGCCTTGGAGGCGGCGGCTTGTTTGGCGCCTTCCATCATCTGTTTCTGCGGAAGCAGACTGTACCGTTCAATCGGTGCCGTTGAGATCGAGGATTGTGAACAGTAATGGCAATCTTCCTGGCAGGCCCCGCTCTTGGCGTTCTGTAACATCTGAAGGCGAACGGTTTTGCCAAAGTATTTGGAGCGGACTTGAAAGGCCGCGTGTAACAGCGCGAGCAGGTCGTCGTTCGGCGTCTCTAAGACGGAACGGCATTCAGCACCGGTAAGGGGTTCGTCGCGGAGGGCCTTGTCTGCCAAAGTCGTGTAGTTCATGAAGTCCTCAACTAGTTGCGATGTTGTGATGACCCGCCGGTTTTCTGATCTGTTGAATCGAGGGAGGGGATAAGGTCCACACGCTCGCCATGCCCAACCAGCAGCGGATACTGGAGGGAAACCTACACGGTTTCAAACGGAGAAGCAATGCCCTGATAGGGGACGGACGGAACGGACGAGGACTCACTGTTTGGGTGTGTTCCGACCTGGGCAGATTCAAGCCAGGGGAGGGCCGTGAGTGTGTTCCACTTGGCGCACCGGCGGCATCGGCCCGTCCATTCGACGGATTCCTGTTGGCACTGTGTGCAGATATAGGGGACCACGACGCGTTTCTTGAAACTGAGGGCCTTCTTCAATTCGACGATGGCCTCCTCGAAATGTTGCTTGCGCAAATAGAGGTTGGCCATGATCTTGTGGTAGTCCAACAGATGATCCTGTGGGCCCTCAATCGTTGAAAGGAGGTCGAAAGCCTCGTCCACCATCTCCAGCCGGTAATAGAGCTTGCCCAGATAGAATTGCAGGACGGGATCTTGCGGATTCTGTTGTAACGCCTCCTGATACACGCGGATGATTTCGCTCGGTTCGCCCTGATCCAAGAACAGCTCTTCCAGCCGGTGCAGGATGATGATGCTGCGCGTTCGCGAGTAGACTTTCTTTAAGATTTCGACGGCGTCTTTTGTTTTCCCTTCATGAATCAAGATTTCGCCCAACCCGATGTAGGCGGGAAGAAAACTACGATCCTTCTTGATGGCGCCTCTGAAGTACCGACGGGCTTTATCTGAGTGGCCGCGCTCCAGCAGTTGCCGTCCGACTTCATACAGACATCCGACTAACCGCGCTGCTTCCGGCTGCTTTTCGGCGGCGGGAAGATTAGCTTTGACCAAGCGGTGCTGGATTTCAAGCGCCTCACTCCACCGCTCCATGCGGATATTCAGATCTCGTTTCCGAATCAGCGCCGTCAAATTGTCCGGCTCGATCTTGAGAATTTTCTGAAGCGACTGGAGGGCCTCCTCATAGCGTTTGGCATCCTCCAAATCCTTGGCCAGTTCAAGTAAGACCTCGATGTTGCGATCTTCTACCCGATGCGCGTGTTGATGGAGTCGAACCGCTTCAGGAAAATTCCGCTCGGAGCGATAGATGTTTCCTAACCACAGGAGTGAATCGACACGATTTGGATCGATGGCCAGAGCCTTTTCAAACAGCGTGATCGCCTCCAAGGTTCGCTTTGACATGAACGCATGGGTCCCATCTCGATGAAGCGAGTCGACCTTTTCTTTTCGACGAACCAGGCGACTGCTTCGCCAGTTCAGGATGAGGTGCGCTGTTTGTTGCAGGCCGACGGCGAATGTGGCGATGACAGCCCCAAAGGCCATAGAGATCAGCACGAGCGTCACGGGATTGAGTTCGAACTCGGCTCCGGGGCTCGTATGGATGACGACAAATCCAGGATTAAGTTCGCGGAAGTAGCTGTAGAGGAACAGCCCGGCGCTGATGAGGAAAATGCTGATCAGCAGTTTGAACATAGCCTACACCGTCTTTTGCGGGTTGGCCTTCCGGACGATACGTCGTTTCAGTGGAGCGGGCATGGGCGACGATTCGCCAGGAACAGCAACCCGTTGTGCGTCGCTCCACAGACGCTCGAGCGCATAGTGCGCACGGGAGTCTTGTCTCATGACATGGGCCACGACATCGCCGAAGTCGATCAGGACCCACTGACCTGAGCCTATCCCTTCGACACTCAGCGGTCGTTGTCCTACACGAGAGAGCTCGTCGACTATAGAGTCGGCCACTGCACGGGTCTGTCTGTCGGATTCAGCTGACCCAATAACCAAATAATCAGCGATCGACGTAAGCGGGGCAACGTGGAGGATTTGGACATCCAAAGCCTTTTTATCGAGCATCGCCCTGGCTGCGGCGAGGGCAGTGGCCTTAGATGTGCGTGCGATTGATATCCTCCTGATAAAGGCTATGCTGAAGTATATAAGATTCTACCGAGGGCGGCAACATATTTGCCAGGGGTAATCCGTTCCGAATTCTCCATCTGATTTCTGAAGCTGAGATCGAAGAGGGGGGAATAGACAAGCAGGTGACCCCTAGGGTTTCGGGGATGGCAATGTCCAGTCTGTCAATGACACCGGCATCGAGCTGTCCAAGAGACTCCGGAGCCAGGTTGGGAAACAAGGATATCGCAGTGAGAGATTGGAACGATCGCCCCGGACGAGGGACGACGACGAAGCGGCAGAGCTTCATGATCTCTTCGGGCGCTTTCCAGGTCGGGAATTCCAGGAATGCGTCCAAGCCGATGATAAAAAGGAGATCCACGTGGTGACCGTACTGTGCTCGTAGTTCGCGGACCGTGTCGATGGAGAACGATGTTCCCGTGCGATCAATTTCGATCGCCGACACATCGAACTCCGGTGTGTCGGCGATCGCAAGACGTACCATTGTAAGCCGCACTGGAGCGGGAGCCAGTGGTCGGTCGTGCTTGTGGGGTGGATCGCCGGTCGGAATGAAGAGAATGCGAGTGAGGTTCATGCGTGTGAATACGTCATGCGCAATCGCCAGGTGGCCGTCGTGAATGGGATTGAAACTTCCGCCGAATAGGCCGAGACGGGGTGAAACAGAGTTTGGGGTGCTGAGTGCTGGGTGCTGAGGATCGGAGAACGACATAACGTAGGACTGCGCCTCAGGACTCAAAGCTAGAGGATGACAAGATTATCTCGATGGATGACTTCCTCATACTCTTGAGGACCGAATCGCGCTTGAATCACAGCAGTCTTGAGACCTTTCATCCGGTGTAATGAGTCGGACGAAAAGTTGACCAGGCCTTTTGCGAAATCCTTTCCTTCCGGCGTGAGGCAACTGACCGGATCGCCGACCTCAAATAGACCGGTCACCTGGAGAATGCCGGATGCGAGAAGGCTCTTGCCACGCGTGCTCAAGGCCTCGACCGCTCCCTGATCGAGATAGAGCTGGCCGCGGGGGCGTAGCGTGAAGGCGATCCAATGTTTACGGCTGTTCAAGCGGCGCTCTTTGGCGAGAAAGAGGCTTCCTCCTGGTTGTCCTGCAAGGACTGCCGGCAGGAGTCCTGCCCGTTCGCCGTTGATGATCAACGTCGGAATTCCATACTCCGCGACTTTCTTTGCCGCCCGCAGCTTAGTGGCCATCCCTCCGGTGCCTTCAAACGTACTGGAAACTCCCGCCAAGCGTTCGATATCCGGAGTGATTTCAGGAACGAGTGGGATCAAGGCGGAAAAGGCATTCTTGCGCGGATCTTCCGTGTACAATCCATCGACGTCAGAAAGAATCACCAGCAAATCTGCATCGGATAGGTGAGCCACTTCGCTTGCAAGGGTATCGTTGTCGCCGACTCGAATTTCGTCCACTGCAACCGTGTCGTTTTCGTTGATGATGGGGACGATGCCGAACCCGATCAGCGCTGAGAGGGTATGGCGAGCATTGAGAAAGCGACGGCGATCAGCGAGGTCGTGGTGAGTGAGCAGGATCTGTGCTACTTGAATCGCCAGACGCTCGAAGGCCTTTTCATAGGCCCATATGAGTCGACTTTGTCCGACGGCTGCCGCAGCCTGCTTAACTGGAAGGCTTTTGGGATAGTCCTTCAGGCGCAACGTGCGGATACCGGAGACGATGGCGCCGGACGAGACGATGAGAACCTCCCGCCCATGCGTTCGGAGCATGGCGATCTCATCCGCCAACCGTTCAATCTGTTCAGGACGGAGGCCTTCGGCGCGTGATGCGAGTAAGCTGCTGCCGATTTTAATGACGACCCGTTTAGCCTGTACTAAGAGCTCGTCTCGCATGGCGTCTTTCGTAAAAAATCGACTTGCTTTCCGACGTAGGTGATGAGGTCACTCAGGCCTTTATTGGTAGCGGCCGAGATGGCCAAGCAAGGGTAGTTTTTGCGCCGACAATAGGCCTGCAGCTCGGCAAGCCGTTCACTTGTACCGATCACATCGACCTTGGTCGCCACGACGGCAAAAGGCCGATGGATAAGAGTTGGGTCGTAAGCTGCCAGTTCGCGTTGCAGCGTCTCAAAACCGACTACCGGATCTTGAGGCGCCCACTCGGACACATCGATCAAGTGCAGCAAAAAAGCCGTGCGTTGAATATGGCGTAAGAACTGGACACCAAGCCCTTTCCCTTCATGGGCTCCTTCAATCAAGCCCGGGATATCGGCTACGACAAAGCTGCGGTGGGATCCCCAGCGAGCAACCCCAAGATTGGGAACCAACGTGGTGAATGGGTAATCGGCTATCTTTGGACGCGCCGCTGAAATCGCAGCAATGAGCGTTGACTTCCCCGCGTTTGGAAATCCGACGAGCCCGACATCGGCAAGGAGTTTGAGTTCGAGTCGCAACGTCCGCTCTTCGCCCGGCGTTCCAGGGGTGCATTTCGTCGGCACTCGATTGACGGACGTGGCGAAATTGCTGTTTCCTTTTCCTCCGCGGCCCCCATGCGCAATGACGGCGGTTTGGCTATCTTCTACAAAATCGAAGAGCATGTCTTTGGTTTCGTCGTCATAGATGACGGTACCGACGGGAACGACGATGGTCAGGTCTTCTCCAGAACGGCCTGTGCAATTGGAGCCTCCTCCGGCTCGTCCGTCCTGGGCCTCATACTGATTTTGGTAACGGAGGTCAAGGAGGGTGGTGAGTCGATGAGAAGCGGTCATGACGATGTCGCCACCATCGCCACCGTCGCCCCCATCCGGCCCTCCGCGTGGAACAAGCGCCTCTCTCCGGAAACTACAGATGCCGTTGCCTCCGCGCCCGGCGCGCACGCGGATGTGAGCTTCATCGACGAACATATGATGGCGTCATTCCGAGAAAGGTTCTGTGATTTAGGATGAGAAAGTATACCTGACTCTGAGCCCAACGGGCAGGGAGAATTTCCCTGGCCTGGATTACAACAGAGGGAATAGAGGAGGAGATCAGGACTTGGCTGGAATGGGATACACGCTGACTTTCCGTCTGCCTTGCCCACCTTCGAACTTAACCACGCCGCTCATTCTGGCAAACAGCGTATGATCCCTTCCGATGTCTACATTGAATCCAGGAAAGAACTTAGTGCCGCGCTGGCGGACGATGATGCTGCCCGCCGTTACAGTCTGACCACCGTAGGCTTTCACACCGAGATATTGTGGATTGCTGTCACGACCGTTACGCGATGATCCGCCGCCCTTGTTTGTTGCCATGGTAAGTCCCCTCGAGTCCGTTATGCCGATGCAATATTGGTAATGACGAGCTTGGTGAACCCTTGCCGGTGCCCGCGAGTGCGGCGGTAATTCTTGCGGCGTTTCTTCTTGAACACGGTGATCGAACGGGTTCGTCCGTGACGCACGATCTGGGCCGTCACCTTTGCGCCATTGATAAGCGGTTGGCCAATCACGAGCCCGGCTTCGCCATGCACAAGACGGACTTGGTTAAGCTCAATCTGGGACCCCACGTCTCCAGGTAGGCTTGCAACCTGAATCGTAGACCCTGTTTCGACACGATATTGCTTACCACCTGTTTCAACGATTGCGTACATATCGATTCTCCGAAATTAAAGAACGCTTCATTTAACATGTGGCGATGCGGGCTGTCAATATGGAGCACGTGCGTTTGCGGCTGAAGGTGTCCGTTGGCCCCCTCTTTGGAGGGCTAGGATGGTGCGAGTGGTGACACGTATGCTGAGCGTCACAGGGTCAGCGTAGTCACGAGAAACATTCTATAACACAGACTGGAAGATGGAAGGAAGCACATGCCTCACGTCAATAAGTTCGTGATTCGGACCTATCACCGGATTCCCGTTCGTTGCGTCATGTATTATTTGGGTGGAGATTTTCTGGGAAAGGGAACGGTGATGAATCTTTGCCGGAACGGGTTTCGAGTACTAGGTGATCACCAGGTCGTACCTGGCACGGAACTCGTGGTTCGGATTACCTTCCCGGATAAGGATGAGCCAGTGGAAATCCAACGGGCAGTCGTTCGGTGGGTCCGCGGGCTGCTGTTTGGTGTCAAGGTCATGGCGATGAGCCCTGATGGTGACGATCGAATCGGAACATTTCTCAGTTCTCGCCTGCGCGCGTATTGCGAGCCTTCGTAGTCTCACAACCGGTTACTTTGCTTGACCCTCTGAGTGACCTCACGCTATATTCCACCCGGTCGCATGCTTGCGGCCGTTATCGTTCGGTGCGGAGATAACTCCCAATGCTTGAGCCGGTTGAAAAAATCTGGATGGACGGAAAATTTGTGGCGTGGGGAGAGGCTAATGTCCATCTCCTCACACATTCGCTCCACTACGGCTTGGCCGCGTTCGAGGGGCTCCGGTGCTACAAGGGAAAATCAGGATCCGCCATCTTTCGGCTTCAGGAGCATGTCGATCGATTGTTCGATTCAGCGCACATCGGCATGATGGTCATGCCGTATGACAAGAAGCAGGTCGCCGACGCCATTGTGGAAACGGTTCGCATCAATCGTCTCGACGCCTGTTATATTCGTCCGCTGGTGTACATCGGATACGGAGCGATGGGCGTGCATCCTGGAGGGAATCCCATTCGTGTCGCCATCGCCGCGTGGAAGTGGGGGGCCTATTTAGGAGACGATGCGCTGGCGAATGGGATGCGCGCGTGTATCTCCTCATTCACGCGACATCATGTGAACGTGTCCATGACCAGAGGGAAAATCTCCGGGTACTATGTGAACTCCATTATGGCGAAGCAACAGGCGAAAGCCGATGGATACGACGAGGCGATTCTTCTTGATCCGGAGGGGTATGTCGCCGAGGGAACCGGCGAAAACGTGTTCATGATCCGTCGAGGCGTGCTCAAGACGACGCCGTTGACCTCGGTACTGGAAGGGATCACAAGAAGCTCCGTCATGCAACTGGCTCAAGAACGAAATATCGCCGTCGTCGAGGAACGATTCACACGGGATGAACTGTACATTGCCGACGAGGTCTTCGTGACGGGAACGGCCGCTGAGTTGACTCCGGTCAGAGAAATCGATAATCGCCGAATCGGAAACGGGACACCCGGACCGATTACGCGCACCCTTCAACATGCCTTCTTTTCAATCGTGCGAGGCGAAGATTCTACGCACGAATCCTGGTTGACTCGGATCTGACAGGCGACAAGAATTTCTACCAGCTGCCGCACGAATGGTTCGTCAGGCATGAAACTGAATTGCGTGGCGAGTGAAACGCCACGGGCTTGATCGGATCAGTGGCTGCCCTCGGAAGTCTCTCCTGCAGGGAGTGAGCCCTCGGATGGTTGGGCAGGAGGGACAGCCGCTGGAATTGTCGGTTCGCTCTTAGGCTGTATGTCGATAACGGTGGATGAAAAGTTTCGCTGTTTTGCTAAGATCGCCAGGCTGAACGAGGTCACCATGAATATGGCCGCAACGACCACGGTCAGCTTACTCAAGAAGTTGGCTGGGCCGCGGCTGCCGAACACCGTCTGACTTGATCCGCCGAAAGACGCGCCGATCTCCGCCCCTTTCCCAGACTGCAGAAGAATCGCTCCGATCATCAGAAAACAGACAAAGACGTGAATGACGACGATTAGCGTGTAGAGCATGAAATCTTACACTCCGATTGGTCGAGCGGATGACGCAACGCTCGCGATTGTAGCAAAGGAATCGACCTGGAGACAAGCGCCTCCGATCAGTGC
>CAYTAS010000095.1:0-12165 GCA_964435885.1 uncultured Nitrospira sp.
AACGGAGTATGACACAATCAGCTTGTGTTGTCTAACTTACTGACCGATGAGTAAGAAGCCGACCATCTATCCCGACTTGATCATGCGGATGAATCCCGATCCGACAAAGGTCATCACGGAATTTCTTTACTACCAGATGCGAACACCAGAACTCCGGAAAGAGATTACGGGTCGAGCACAAGGCGCAAATCCGACGATGAAGAAGGTCAGCAACGAAGCCGTCCGAACGCTTCCGATTTGCGTCCCGCTAATATCTGAACAACACAGGCTTGTTGACCAACTCGACACCCTCGCTGTAGAAACCCAACGCCTCGAAGCCATCTACCGGCAAAAGCTCGCCACACTGGACGAATTGAAGAAGTCGCTGCTGCACCAAGCCTTCAGCGGACAACTGTGAGCGCTTGACACAAAACTTGACTTATACTTGACTCTTGATTAGCCTTTCTCATGGCCTATGTTCCGCAATTCACCATCACGCCGGCCCTGCTTGGGGAAGTCGAGCAGGTGGCGGCGTTGCGCGAACGCATTCACAGCGCCGTGGTGGATCTTGCGTGGATTCCTGCCCTCCAGAAAGACACCCGCAGCCGCACCGCTCATGCCTCGACGGCGATTGAGGGCAACCCGCTGACGCTCGCGCAGGTGCGCGCGTTGGAGGAGGGCCGCGAACTATCCTCGTCCGGCGCGCGGCATACGCGGGAGGTGCTCAATTATTTTGCCGGGCTTCGTTACGTGGAGAAACATGCGGGGAAAAAGACAATCCGTCATACGGACATTCTGGCCTTGCACCGGATTCTGGCCGGAGAGGTGATGGATCAGGGCGAGGCGGGGAAGTATCGCATGATCGCGGTTCGGGTCGGACAGTACCGCCCCCCTCCGCCCGATGCCGTGTCGGGATTGATGTTCGAGCTGCTGGAATGGTGGAATCAGCCTGCCAAGACGCTTTCGCCGGTGCTCAGCTCGGCCATTCTGCATTATCGCTTCGAAGCCATCCATCCGTTTGCCGACGGCAATGGCCGCACGGGCCGAGCGCTCGGGTTGTGGGAACTCTACCGGCGCGGCTTCGATACGCAGCATATTGTTTCGGTGGATGAATATTACTGGGAGGATCGGCCGAGATATTATGCCGCGTTGGATGCGGTGCGGAAAGCCGGAGAGGATCTGACCGCCTGGTTGGAATATTGTGCGGCGGGGCTTCGCCAAACACTGGAACGGGTGTGGCTGCGGATTCATACGCTCCAGGCGAAGCCGACGGAAAAGCTGGTCTTGCGCCCAAAGCAGGAACATCTGCTGCACCTGCTTCGCGATCACGGTAGCATGACACCCGGTGAAATATGGACGGCGCTGGGCCTGTCCCGGCAGGGGGCGATGGATGTGTTGCGCCCGCTGCTCAATGCCGGGCTTGTGGAAAAAGTCGGCGGGAAAAAGACCGGCCATTACGTCTTGCGCAGCCTATGAACGAAGCCGAAACGAGAGCCGAGCATATTGATCCTGCCCTGAAAGCGGCGGGGTGGGGTGTCGTCGAGGGCAGCCGCATTCTCCGCGAATATCCCATCACGCTTGGCCGAATCGAGGGCTTGGGACGGCGCGCGAAGCCGCTCATCGCCGATTACGTCCTTGTCTATCGCAACACCAAGCTCGCGGTCATTGAAGCCAAGGCCTGGAATGAGGCGCTAACGGAAGGCGTCGCCCAGGCGAAACAGTATGCCGAGAAACTCGCCATTCGTTTCACCTATGCCACCAACGGCCAGGGCCTCTACGGCATCGACCTGGAGACGGGCAAAGAAGGCGAGTGGCCACAGTACCCCAGCCCGGATGACCTCTGGAACCTGACCTTTGCCAAGCAGGATGCCTGGCGAGACCGGTTTGCCACCGTGCCATTTTCAGATAAGAGCGGAAGCTGGATCATTCGCTTTTATCAGGAAATTGCCGTCCAGCGAGTATTAGAGAGCATAGCGAAGGGCGATAATCGGCTTCTCCTTACGCTGGCCACCGGCACGGGAAAGACATCGATCGCGTTTCAAATTGCTTGGAAACTCTTTCAATCTCGTTGGAATCGGAGTCGGGAACCGGCGAGACGCCCGCGCATTCTCTTCATGGCCGACCGTAATACTCTCGCCACTCAGGCCTATAACGACTTTACGTCATTCGCTGCCTTTGAAGACGAAGCGCTGGTTCGAATCAAGCCGGAGTCGATCCGCGAAAAAGGGAGAGTTCCGACGAATGCGAGCCTGTTCTTTACCATCTTCCAGACTTTCATGAGCGGGTCGCCGAAGGACGGCAAGCCGTCGCCATACTTTGGGGAATATCCGCCGGACTTCTTCGATTTCATCGTCATCGACGAGTGTCATCGCGGCGGCGCGAATGATGAGAGCAACTGGCGCGGCATCCTTGAATACTTTGTCCCCGCCGTCCAACTCGGCCTGACCGCCACGCCTAAACGTAAAGACAACGTGGACACCTATGCCTATTTCGGAGAGCCTGTCTATATCTATTCCCTCAAGGACGGCATCAACGACGGCTTCTTGACGCCGTTCAAGGTGAAACAGATCTCTACGACACTGGACGAGTACATCTATACGCCGGATGACCAGCTTATCGAGGGCGAAATCGAGACGAAGAAGCGTTATACGGAGAGTGACTTCAATAAGATTATCGAGATCAAGGAGCGTGAGAAGAAGCGTGTCGAGATCTTCATGGGCCAGATCAACCAGCAGGAGAAGACGCTGGTCTTCTGTGCCACGCAGGATCACGCCCTGGCCGTGCGCGACCTCATCAACCAGATGAAGACGAGCACGGATCTCAACTATTGTCAGCGCGTGACGGCCAATGACGGCGAACTTGGAGAGCAACACCTCCGCGACTTTCAAGACAACGAAAAGACCATCCCGACCATCTTGACCACCTCCCAAAAGCTCTCGACCGGGGTGGACGCACGGAACATCCGGAACATTGTGCTGATGCGGCCGATCAATTCGATGATTGAGTTCAAGCAGATCATCGGAAGAGGGACGCGGCTCTATGATGGGAAGGACTACTTCACGATCTACGATTTTGTGAAGGCACATCACCACTTCAGCGATCCGGAATGGGATGGCGAGCCGATTGAGCCGGAGCCAAAATCAAAAGGCAAGACGGTTACCTCATCACCTCCTCTGGTCGATAGGGTGCGTGAAGAGCCTGTCGAGTATGTGAAACGAAAGCGCATCAAGGTGAAGCTGGCCGATGGGAAAGCCCGCACCATTCAACACATGATGGTGACGACCTTTTGGCATCCGGACGGGACGCCGATGTCGACGCAGCAATTCCTCGAACTACTTTTCGGCAAACTGCCGGAGTTTTTCAATGATGAAGCAGAACTTCGGGCCATTTGGAGTGTGCCGGAGACGCGGGCCAGGCTGTTACAGGGGCTGGCCGAGAAGGGATTCGGCGCTGAGCAGATGGCGGAGATGCAGCGCATCATCGACGCGGAGAACAGCGACCTGTTCGACGTGCTGGCCCATATGGCCTATGCGATGGCTCCGCTTACGCGTGAAGAGCGTGCTCTTCGAGCCAAGGTAGAGATTAACGCCCACTTTACCAGCAAACAGCAAAGCTTCCTGGACTTCGTTCTTGCCCAATATGTGAAGGTGGGGGTGGAGGAGCTGTCTCAGGACAAGCTGTCGCCGTTGCTCAAGCTGAAGTATCACAATGCCATCGCTGATGCTGTGGCCGACCTAGGTCGGCCTGAAGACATTGGAAAGGTTTTTGCCGGGTTTCAGAAGTACCTGTATCAGCCGCAGATACAAAGAGGTTTATAGGTAATTGCATAACCCGTCTTAGGCAATACTTCACTGCATTGCTGGAGGATCTGTAGGGTGCAAACGAGAGAGGGCAGCGACTTGGAAGCGAACAGTGTCTGGGACGCCCTTCTTTGATATCAACGTTATCAAACACGACCCGCTGTTGTGTCTGTGCGGCAATAGCTCGCAACAAAGGCTGCCCGAGAGGTATCGATGGCAAACATAGCTTTGAAAACGACCTTCATTCAGGATGCGATCACCGAAATGGTGCGACGCATGGTCACGCGGTTCAATCCGGAGCGAGTCATCATTTTCGGTTCCCATGCTCGTGGGACAGCTGGCCTGGATAGCGATGTAAATTTGCTGGTTGTCATGCATCCCCACGGGTCCAAACGGGCACGAGTTGTTGAGATCTACGGGCTTCTGGCCGGAATGGGCGTTCCAAAAGATGTGATCGTCGTGACCCCAGAGGAATTCGAAGCCTATCGTGATGCTCTAGGGACGGTGATCCGGACTGCACATCAAGAAGGAAACGTCCTCTATGACCGAGCGGCCTAGGATCGGCCGCCAATGATCGCTTGGCTCTTGATGTCTCGACAGGGGAGCCCCTCTCCTGATACCCTTCCTCACTATGGCTCGAAAAACCACTCAATCCGGCTCTTCCCGCGCTTCTCGTGAACAACAGCTGCTTGCTGAGCGAAAGTTGTCGGTGGAACAAGCTGCGGGGTTGGAGATCTATGACACGACCTTGCGGGACGGCGCCCAGGCGGAAGACGTCAGCTTCTCGGTGGACGACAAGGTCCTGATTGCGCAGAAGCTGGATGAGTTGGGGGTTCATTTCATCGAGGGCGGATGGCCAGGGGCCAATCCGAAGGACATCGAGTTCTTCCGGATGATCAAGACTATTCCGCTAAAACACGCGAAGGTGATCGCATTTGGGTCGACCAGGAAGGCGAGCAACACGGTTCGCAAGGACCCCAACCTGCAAGCTTTGCTCGCGGCGGAGACCAAGACGATCACGCTGTTCGGGAAAACCTGGTCGCTGCATGTGACCGACGCCTTGGGAATCTCATTGGCGAAGAATTTGGAATTGATCGGCGATTCCATTGCGTATCTGCGCGGGAAAGGACGCCGGGTGTTTTACGACGCGGAACATTTCTTTGACGGCTATAAAACGAATCCGGATTATGCCCTAGCCACGATTCGAAAAGCGGTTGAGGCGGGGGCTGAGCGGGTGGTCTTGTGTGATACGAACGGCGGGACGATGCCGTGGGAGATCCGTGAAATCTGCCGCGTAGTGCAACGCGAATGTCCGGTTCCGCTCGGCATTCATGCCCATAACGACTGTGAAATGGCTGTGGCGAACTCGCTCGTCGCGATCGAAACCGGCATCCTCCAAGTCCAGGGCACAATTAATGGGATTGGGGAGCGGTGTGGGAACGCCAACCTCTGTTCGATCATTCCTAATGTAGAATTGAAGATGAAACGGCCGGCCTTGAGCGATCGATTGAGCCATCTGAAAGCTGTGTCCGGCTACGTGACGGAAATCGCGAATTTGATGCCCAATAAGCACCAACCCTATGTCGGCGATGCTGCGTTTGCCCATAAGGGGGGTGTGCATATTCATGCGGTCCTCAAAAATTCTGCGACGTATGAGCATATCGATCCTGCCCGAGTCGGTAATCGACAGCGGATGCTGATCTCCGACTATGGAGGACGGAGCGGACTGCTGGATAAGATTGAAGCCTATGGCATCAAACTGACCAAAGGCCATGCCAAGGTCAATGAGCTGGTTCATGCCCTGAAGGAGCGAGAAAGTCAGGGCTATCAGTTCGAGGGGGCCGAAGGCTCGTTTGAGCTCCTGATGCGCAAGGTCATGGGGAGTCATACACCGTCGTTCCAGCTCCTGGGGTTTCGTGTGATAGTCGAGAAAAAACAAGAAGATGGAACGCCACTCTCAGAAGCCACGGTGATGGTCAAGGTCGGTGAAGTGGTTGAGCATACGGCGGCCGTCGGCGCAGGGCCGGTGAATGCGCTGGACCACGCGTTGCGCAAGGCTCTGGAAAAGTTCTATCCACAGCTACAAGAAGTCAAACTACTCGACTACAAGGTGCGCGTCCTCGCAGCCAATAAAGGGACGGAATCTAAGGTGCGGGTCTTGATTGAATCCGGAGATCACAAGGATAAATGGAGCACGGTCGGAGTGTCGGAAAACATCATTGAAGCGACATGGCAAGCGCTGGCGGATAGTATTGAATACAAACTTCTTGCTGAGGATTAGCGTATTTTCGTAGGAATTCTCCAAATTTATTCTTGACAGGCTTCGTAACCTCACGTAACTTAAGCAAAACTCATCGCAATAGGCACCATGAACACGGCATCGCGGCGAGTCAGTACGGTCACGTTGGGGGGACAGCATGAGAAAGGCTGATATCGCTGAGGAAATCTTCAAGCAGGTCGGTATTTCAAAAAACGAGGCTGCCGACCTTGTTGAGTTTGTCTTGAATCTCCTCAAGTCCGTGTTGCAAAAGGGAGACTCGGTCAAAATCGCGGGGTTTGGAAATTTTGTCGTACGCAGCAAGGGTGCTCGTAAAGGACGAAATCCTCGAACTGGAGAAGAAATTGGGATTACTCCCCGACGCGTCGTCACGTTTCGACCAAGCCAGGTGTTCAAGAAGTACGTCAATTCGTAAGGCTGCTTCACATACATCGTCGATCGTTCCGTGAGGCCGGTCATGGGACTTGAACCCAGGCTGGGGAGTAAGGTCTTCTATAAAATCGGCGAAGTGAGTCATCTGACCAAGCTTCCCGCTTATGTCCTCCGCTTTTGGGAATCGCAATTCACGTTCTTAAAGCCCAAAAAGAGTCGAGGGAATCAGCGCCTCTATATCCAACGGGACGTGGAAACCGTCCTAGAAATCAAGCGGATGCTCTATGAAGAAGGGCATACGATCGAAGGGGTGAAACGGTACTGGGCCCGCCGCGGGCGAGTAAGGTCGCACAAGCTGCGGCCGAAGGAGATTGCGAAAAAGGTGAAGGGAGACCTTCAGATAATTCTGAAGATTATCGACTCGTATGCATGATCACGGCGAGGACATTTCTTTCAGAACGATTCACAGTCTGACTCATCAGCCTATCCGTTTGCTTCGGACATGTCGGGGCGTAGCGCAGCCCGGTAGCGCACTCGCTTGGGGTGCGAGTGGTCGTGGGTTCAAATCCCGCCGCCCCGACCAAATGTCTAGCTGAGGGGATCTGGGCGAAAGGTCGGAGGTTAGAGGTGGGAAGTTAGATTGGTACCCCTGGCCTCTCGCCTACAGCCTCTTGCCCAATTTCACCAGAGCTGCCTCAGGCAGCTCTTTTTGTTGCACGTTGCTCATGCGCATTCTTGTCACCAACGACGATGGGATTCACTCACCAGGGATCCTGGCCTTGGCGAAGGGCCTTGCGAAAATCGGTGAGGTGTGGGTGATCGCACCGGATCGCGAGCGCACGGCCGTGGCACATGCCGTGACGTTGCATAAACCATTGAGGGTGCAGGAGGTCCGGCCTCGATTCTTTGCGGTCAATGGAACTCCGGTGGATTGCGTGAATCTCGCGCTGCTGAAAATTATGCCCAAACCGCCGCATCTCGTGGTGTCCGGGATCAATAAGGGGGTCAATCTCGGGGATGATGTGATGTATTCGGGCACCGTCTCCGCCGCCATGGAAGGCGCCATCCTCGGTGTCCCATCCATCGCGGTCTCTCAAGAAGGCCAGGGCACATTTCACTTTGACGTGGGTGTCACCTATGCCCTACGGGTGGCACAGTTGGCGCTGGCCCAAGGTCTTCCGGACGAGACCCTGCTGAATGTGAATATCCCTGATCGCCCACGATCGGGCATCAAGGGTGTGCATGTTACCTGTCTCAGCCGAAGGCGATTTCATAATCCCATTATCGAGAAGGTTGATCCCCACGGACGCAAATACTACTGGATCGCCGGGAAGCGAGTTTCGTGGAGTCGCAGTAAGGACGCGGATCACGAGGCCATCGAAAACGGGTGTGTGTCCATCACGCCGATCCATTTAGACAGCACGCACTATGGTGTCCTCGATCAGTTCCGATCTTGGGAGGCGAAGGTGAAGCACGGCGTTCGAAAGTCCGACGTAACACGGTCGATGAGCGGTCGAGCGGAGAAGTCGAAAACATGATCGGGGAACTCATCGAAACCGTCATCGGAGAACTGAGCCGATTCGTCATCGCCTGTATCTCCAAATTCGGCTATGGGGGCATTCTATTCACGATGGCCGTCGAGAGCGCCTGCATCCCGCTGCCCAGTGAAATCATCATGCCGTTTTCGGGTTATTTGGTCGCGACGGGAGAATTCACCATGTTGGGGGTCACGCTGGCCGGCGCGGTCGGGAACGTGCTCGGCTCCATCGTGGCCTACTACGCGGGCGTCTGGGGCGGGCGACCGTGTGCGGAGAAGTATGGACCATATTTTTTGGTCTCGCGGCACGACCTGGACGTGGCCGATCGCTGGTTTGCAAAGTATGGAGAGGCGGCGGTGTTTTTTGGACGCATGCTCCCGGTCGTGCGCACGTTCATTTCCCTTCCGGCCGGCATTGCGCGGATGAATTTCATGCGGTTCGTCATGTTTACCTTTCTTGGCGCGTTGCCCTGGTGCTATCTCCTGGCCTACATCGGCCTTCGAATGGGCGAGGAATGGGAACATCTTCGGGATTACTTTCATCAATTCGACATCCTCATCGGACTCGTCCTGGCCCTAGGCATTGGGTATTTCCTGTGGTCTCACTGGCCAAAGCGACGAACGAGCTCAGAGCCTTAAACGTCATGCTCAAGCTGTTCAATACGTTGACCGGGCGGCAAGAAGTATTCGAGCCGATGGAACCGAAGCACGTCCGCATGTATGTCTGCGGTGTGACGGTCTACGACTATTGTCACATCGGCCATGCTCGCAGTGCGATGGTATTCGACGTGCTCCGGCGCTACCTGGAATACAGCGGCTATGCGGTCACCTTTGTGAAGAACTTCACGGATGTGGATGACAAGATCATCAAGCGGGCCAATGAGCAGGGTATTAGTTGTGAGACGGTCACGCAGAAGTTCATCCAAGCCTACTATGACGACATGGGAAAGCTCGGGGTGCGCCGGGCCTCAATCGAACCCAAGGCGACTGAGCACATGGCTGAGATCATCGAGCTGACCGGGACCTTGCTTACGAAAGGATTGGCCTACCAAGTAGATGGCGACGTGTACTTTGACGTGGCCAACTACCCAGGATATGGAAGTCTTTCCAAGCGTAAACTCGAAGATCTCCAGGCGGGGGCACGTGTGGAAGTCGATGAGCGAAAGCGCCACCCCATGGATTTTGCGCTCTGGAAGCAGAGCAAGCCGGGCGAGCCAGCGTGGGACAGTCCCTGGGGGCCAGGACGACCCGGCTGGCACATCGAATGTTCCGCCATGTCGATCCGGCATCTCGGTGCAACCTTCGACATTCACGGTGGAGGGATGGATCTGATCTTTCCGCACCATGAAAATGAAATCGCTCAGTCGTGCGGCGCCACCGGCCGCCACTTTGCTAAGTATTGGGTCCATAATGGGTTTGTCCAGATCAATAAGGAGAAGATGTCGAAGTCGATCGGCAACTTCTTTACCATCCGTGAGATCTTTGAGAAGTCAGAATGGTCGGAGGCGGTGACCGGCGAAATCCTCCGGTACTTTCTTCTGTCCACTCACTATCATGGGCCGTTGGATTTCTCAGACCAAGCGCTGAAAGAGGCCAAGAGCGCTCTGAATGGTTTCTACGATCTCTTTGGACGATTAGCCGAGCCTGATGGCCAGGCAACAGCGGACCCGGATCTTGATGCCGCGATCGATCGTTGCCGGACAGCATTCAGGGCCGCGATGGACGACGATATGAATACGCCGCCGGCGCTTGCAGCGTTGCAGGGCTTGCGGAACGAAGTCAATAAATTGCTTGGGCGCGGAATTTCCAAAGACGGGCGACGAAGAGCCAGAGAGGAATTTCAGTCGCTCGGTAGCAACCTGGGCCTGTTTCATTCGGATTTGGATCAGAAGTGGCAGTTTAAGGCAACAAAGGAAAGAGTCGGGACGGGCGCTTTACAAGCGGGAGCAGCCACCATGACGGGTACTGGCCTTGTATGGACTCCCCTTAGCGATGCAATCATCGAAACAAAGATCGCCGAACGCAATGAGGCTCGTCGGAAAAGAGATTTCATGAAGGCCGATGAAATTCGAAAAGAACTCGCAGCTCAGGGCATCATCATCGAGGATAAGCCCGATGGCACCAGCCGGTGGAAACGCTGATTCTCAGGAGATTCTCTACGGCCTGCACAGCGTCCGTGAGGCTCTGAAAGCCGGCACCAGGCCATTGCAACGCATGTTGGTCCTTCGGACCGACAAGCAGTTCACGGATGTGGTGCAACTCGCTCGCTCACGCCGTATTCCCATTCATGTCCAGCCGCTCGCCTCCTTCGACCGGCTGGTTCCCAACGGCCGGCACCAAGGTGTTGTGGCCTTCGTCTCAGCGAAAGCCTACCAAACCGAGGACTCGATTCTCGCCGGAGCTGCCCAACGGTATGAGCCTCCGCTCCTGGTCATTCTCGATGGCGTGGAAGACCCGCACAACCTCGGGGCCGTGCTTCGGACCGCGGAGGGTGCCGGTGTCCACGGAGTCATGATCCCTGAACGGCGGGCCGTCGGGCTGACATCCGTCGTCGCAAAAGCGTCGGCTGGGGCGATCGATCACATTCCCGTGGCGCGTGTGACAAACCTGAGCCGATCGATCGAGTCCTTGAAGGCGGCTGGAATATGGATCTACGGGGTGACGCCGTCGGCACAAAAACTTTTTACGGATCTCGACCTACGAGAACCGGTCGGTCTGGTGTTCGGCGGGGAGGGAACGGGCATCAGGCCGGGCGTGTTGCAACATTGCGATGACTGCGTCCGCATTCCCCTGAGAGGGCGGGTCCAATCGTTGAATGTGTCGGCTGCTGCCGCGATCGTTCTATTCGAGGCCGTTCGTCAACGCGGTCACCGGAATCACAATTCATGACTCACCTGATTTTCAGGGCGCCGCCTTGGATAGCTGTCTTCAATAGTTGAGCCGTATTCGAGACCCGCATCTTTTTCATCATATTGGCGCGATGGGCTTCGACGGTTTTGACGCTGATTTTCAGCCGGTTCCCGATTTCTTTATTTTTAAAGCCCGCCCAGATCAGCTCCAGAATTTCCTGTTCGCGTGACGTGAGCGATTCCGGACGTCTTGCGCGTGGAGGAGGCTCAAGGTTCGCAAAAGACTTCCGGGGTCGTGGCTTGGCACTGCCTTTAGCCATGGTGACGAGTTCTCCTGTGATCGAAATAGGTTTCAGGTATACTCGATGTGAACAATGAGTCAATCGCTCCTTCATTATGGAACCATCGGTGAAGAATGTAAATGCGGGTAGTTCGGCCCTAGTAGGGTTCCTGGGTAAGGGAAGCACTCTGAGCAATTATGCATGAGAGCCAGACACTATTGTCGGCGTCGGTCATTGCCGGTCTCCTCGGCGCGCTCGTCGGCAGCTTTCTGAACGTGTGTATTTACCGGCTGCCGCGACGCGAATCGATCGCATGGCCGGGGTCCCATTGCCCGGCCTGTTCCCACCCGATTGCATGGTGTGACAACATTCCGATCCTGAGCTACGCGCTGCTGGGGGGGCGTTGTCGGCATTGTGCCGTCCGTATTCCGTACCGTTATCCCTTGGTGGAGGCTCTGAATGCCTTGGGCTATGTCGCGATAGTCTGGTACTTTGGAATGACCTGGGCTGCAGCCGTGTACGGGATACTCTATTCGGCTCTTTTAGTCGTTGCCGGAACCGATCTTTCTCACAAGATTATTCCCAATGCCGTTACATTCCCCGGCATCGTGCTCGGTCTGTTCAGCGCCGCAACGGTCCTCCCGCTTGGATTCGTCGACGGTTTGCTGGGAGTTCTCATCGGCGGGGGTATCCTATGGCTGCTGGCCTGGGCGAGTCCCTATCTCTTCGGAAAAGAGGGTATGGGTGGGGGAGACATCAAACTACTCGCGATGATCGGGGCCTTTCTGGGTTGGAAGCCAGCCCTCATGACGATCATGGTCGGTTCGTTCCTTGGGTCGGTTGTCGGCGTCAGCCTTATCGCAGTCAACGTGATTCGTCGGGAAGACTACATTCCATTCGGCCCATTTCTCGTCTGCGGCGCCCTGGTGTCACTGTTCTTTGGACAATCCCTCCTCGACTGGTATCAGGGGATGTTGGCTGGATAATGGCTCCCATGGCCGCTTTCCAGCCATTCCACTGTATCTCTTTCTTCAGTAACCGTATCTGATTTGGTACAGAGCCCTTTCTC
>CAYTAS010000096.1:0-12036 GCA_964435885.1 uncultured Nitrospira sp.
CACGAATCATGGATCAGTTTTGACTTCCGATCAATTGGGACAGAACTGAGATAGTTGGAAGGGGAGAAACCGCTAAGATTGGTTGCGGGGAGAGTATTTGAACCTCTGACCTTTGGGTTATGAGGCCGTAAAGACGAATTTTGTAATGTCCTGATCTTTCGTCTGGTTTCTCGCTTATTCCAATTAATCCATGGCTTATAGCGCCTCATCTATTACGATCAGCTCTATAGATTCTAAGCATTTCGTCACCTTTTAGCACAATTTTATCACATACGATTTACGTAAAGCGTAAAAGTATGATAGGTTGGATCTCGTGATTCGTGGGTTTTGCGACAAGGCGACGGAACAGTTCTTCGCTGGCAAGAACGTGAAGGAGTTTTCTAGCTTCAGAAACGTGGCTGAGCGGAAACTTACGATGCTCGACAACGCGGCCGATCCAAAAGATCTCCTCTCACCGGTGGGGAATCAACTTGGAAAATTAATGGGAGACCGGCTCGGACAACACAGTATCCGAATTAATGATCAGTGGCGGATTTGTTTTGTGTGGATGGCTGACGGTCCTCACGACGTCGAGATCACTGATTATCACTGACGGAGAGCAGATCATGATCAAAAACGGCATGCGCCCCATTCACCCCGGTGAGATTTTGCTGGAAGAGTTCCTGAAGCCGTCAGACCCGCCGATTAATGCCAATACTCTCGCCAAAGCCCTCGACGTGCCGGCGAATCGGATCACGGCCATCATCAAAGGGCAGCGTGGCATCACGGGAGCCACGGCGGTGCGGTTGGCGACCTTTTTCAATACGACGGCTGAATTTTGGATGAATCTCCAGAAGACGTATGAACTGCATCTTGCCGAACAAGCCTTGCCGGTGAGGGTCAGGAGGCATATCGAGAAATGCAGAGCAGCGCTCACTTCGGCCTAAAGTGATGAACCATTGCACTGGGATGGTTGTCTGAGATATTGACAGCTTGGAGGGGACGCTCTACGCTCCAAGGCAGAGTCGTTCCAAACGCCTTATTCCTGCAGCACCCTTTTCCGTTTATCCTCATGAGGAAACGTGCATGGATTGCCTCGGAGAGGAGGCCCAGATGTTCCTCCGGCTTCTGCATCGATCGTATTCCTTATCCTGTTACGTTTGAGGAGCTAACGAAGGCAGACCTAATCCAGCCCGTATCGCGTGGTACAGCTCATCCACTGCCGCTTCTTTCGTGATCAACAGCGTTGCGCCAGCCCGTCGCATGGCCGCCTGGTTATCCTCTCCCGCATTCACCGAGATGCCAATAATGCAAATGTCCGGATAATGAGCTTTAATGCAGGCCGTTGCATCAATCCCGTTGACTCGCGGCATGTTGATATCCATGATGACGACTTGAGGACGCAGTTTCTCGACAAGCTCAATTGCTTCTTGGCCATCATTGGCCTCTCCCACCAGAAGAATGTCCGCATAGTGCTCTAATGTCGTCCGCAATCCCTGCCGCACCATGGCATGATCATCGACGAGAAGCAGGCGAATCCCCGCTGTTCGAATGTCCATCGCCTGGTCGGGCTTGCCTTGATCTGATCGAGAGAGTGGCTGGCTATCCGAGGAAGCGGTGTGGACCTCCTGCCGGGAGGCAAGCGGCAAGGTCAGTACCGCCGTGGTGCCATGTCCAGGGGCTGACTCAATGGTAAAGGACCCTCGGAGCGCTTTCATGCGCTCCGTAATGCTGAACAACCCAAATTGTGAAGACTGATCACTTGAGCCAGCCCGGCTCGATGGTTCAAACCCTCGTCCCTCATCACGCACCTGGATGGATAAATGGTCCCCATGCGGTTGTACTGTCACGGAGGCGTGATCCGTTCCCGCATGTTTTGCGGCATTGATCAGGAGCTCGCGGACTGATTGGAACAGCAACATCTCCTGATCCTCGGGCAGGCAGAGATGCAGATCCTCTGGGACATTGACCAAGACAGTTATCTCGTGCTTCTTCATGTAATCGGCCAACCATCGAAGGCCGGCCGGCAAGCCATGTTGGCGTAAGACAGGTGGGCTCAGTTCGGTCACGAGCGTGCGTGTATAGGACAAGGCGTCCGTCAATACCTCGTCCAATTGCGTGACCACGCCGAGAAATGCAGGCTGCCCCTTCAACAGGCGCTTGGCGTGCCCCACCTTGAACTTTCCCAACACGAGTGTCTGTTGAAGGTGATCATGCAGCTCAGTGGCTAAGCGCGTGCGCTCCCGTTGTTCAGCGAGATTCAGCTCGGTCGCGAGCGCTCGCAAGCGGTCTTGTGTCTCGAGAAGCTCAGCAGTACGTATGGTGATCCTCCGTTCCAGGTCTTGTGCGGAGTGTTTCAGACGCAACTGCGATCGCTTGAGCTCGGTGATGTCCATGCCTTCGCAGAGCAAATACTCGACATTACCGGCGTCGTCACGAAGCGCCGTGACCGAGTTCATCGCATACCGTAACTCCCCGTTGCCATGTCGGTAGGGCGCTTCTCCCCGCGCCGGCTCTGGCCCGCTTAGCGCTTCTAAAAATTGCCGGCGCCAGTCGCTAACTGTACTAGGCAAATCACGCCACCACGGAGCTTCAAGAAAATCGCGGCCGATCAGGTCTTTGGGGTTGATGTCTGTCCCTTCGTTGTTTCGATACACGGATTCACTGAAGCGCAGGACTTGTCCCTCTGGCGAAAGCAGCGCACTGAACGCAAACTGCTGATTGAAAACGGCCCGCATGAGACGTTCACTCGCACGCAACTTCTCTTCTGTCTGCTTACGAACCGTAATGTCGCTGCAGACGCCAACCATTTTTGTGGGGATGCCCTCTCGCGTCCGGTAGAGCGTCCCTTTGCCTTCCACCCATCGTTCAGTTCCATTTGGCATCAGGAGACGATATTCGATGTGGTGTTCGGTGCCAGTTTCAATTGTCTTGGTAATCGACGTCAGCACTCGCTCACGGTCTTCGGGGTGGATGTCCTTTTGATAGGCCTCGAATGAGCCATCAAATGTTCCTGGGGCGAGCCCATGAAGGGCTTCCAAACCGGGCGACCAATAGACTTTGTTGGTGCCTATGTCCCATTCCCATGAACCCATTCGGCTGGCTTCCAGAGCCTGCCGCAGCTGGGTTTCGCTGTGTTTGACGATCTCTTCGGTGCGTCGCCGTTCTATGCCCAATGCCAACGTATCAGCGATGGCTTGCGCCAGTTGGAGCTCCTTCTTGTCCAGGCAACGCGGTTCAGGAAAATACACCATGAATTTGCCGATGAGACGTTCTCCGTATGTCAGTGGAATGAACGCAAGCGCACGGATTCCTTCTTTTTGAATGACGGCCTTGAGTTCCACCGCAAGGTCAGCGTGCTCCACGTCGTGGATAACAATGGGCTCCGGCGTGCGTGTATCCGGTTTCCACGGTGAGTGTCCCTCAACCGCCTGGCGATAGACATCGGATAATCCGCGCCACGCCTGAAACCGCATGAGGCCATCGGGATCGAAAAGGAGGATGGCGGCGCGGTCAGCAGTGAGAGATTCCGCGATGGCTTCGAGAGCCTGCTCGTAGAGGTCGGGTAACGCATGCGCTCGATTGACAGCCGTCGCCAATCTAAACAGTTGTTGCTCGCGATGCTGGATCAGCTTTTGTTTTGAAATATTCCGAGCGATCTTGGATGCCCCGACAATGCGTCCCTGGCCATCAAACATGGGCGAGATGGTCAGTGAGACATCGAGCAACCTGCCATCCTTATGCTGCCGGACGGTCTCATAGTGGTTGATTCGTTCACCGGAAAAAATGCGCTGAAGGATGCGGGGTTCTTCCGCTTGCCGGTTCTGCGGAATGAGAAACGTCAGAGGGCTCCCTATTGCATCTTGAGCCTGATAGCCGAAAAGCTCTTCGGCACCACGATTCCATGACTGAATCCGACCATCCAAGTCCAAGCTGAAGATGGCATCATCAGACGAGCTCACGATGGCTGCCAGATGGGCCCTCGAGGCTTCTTCCAGTCGTCGTTCCGTGATATCAACCAGCATATTAAGCCCGCTTAACGCCGCCGAAAATATGACCGTCAGCGTTACACAGGACCGTGGGATACTAAATGAATCAGATACGCTCGCCGTTCATCACTGGCCTCCGTCCCACGCAGTATGTCACCCTCGTTGATCGCAATGGCCATGGGGCACTCATCATGCGGAAATAGTGGCCCAGTCATGGCGGTACAATACTAAAATTGAAGCATGCCAAGCAACACTAGGGACTGCGCTAAGGTATGTGGCGTTATAGGCGTCAACTGACAGAACCGGCTCACCCGTTTCAGTAGAACTTGAACTGCTCGAAAAGAGTTTAGGAAAGCAAAAATCTAGGAAATAAATCAGCAAAGAAGGCCGATTGCATACCCACCGAGGGGTGGACGGAGTGCCCAGTAGTACTGAGTCTCATTCAGTCTTGACTGTTCCGAAGGACGGCCTACCAGAACATTTCAAACAGTATTGCGCCGTCATGGTCATGATGGCGCCTCCCCAAACGGTCCATTGCGCGGAATCCCCTTTGAATGAATGCTGGAGCTTAATTACACTCAACGCAGCAAGGCACTAGGGAAAAATAGGGCCGGCAAGGAAGAACGAGTGAGGGGGACCTTTCAGCGTGGGTACACGAAACAGCTTCTTTCACGGCAACGCTGTCTCACCTTCTCAGACGGAAGTCGCCAAATTCCGTTCAGTTGGGGACTTTTTCTCTGACCGTGAGACCATCGGCCCCATAGTAGGTTTGCATGCGGGGGTTCTGTAGAATCATGGGGATGATCGCAATTTCCATGAAGTTTCGGAGCTTGCCAATGGGGAACGATTCCATGGTCGGTCGGTGGAAGCCGAACTGAAAGGATCGCTGCCCATCGTGAAAGAAAAAACGCTCTTGTGTGATATTGTGCGGCCTCACGTCCTGAAATCGCGCTTCCAGGCATGCCCGAATGATTTTAATTTTCTGCTCAAGCTCGTCGTGAATGGGGCTCAAGGGCCTCTAGCCTACTAGATGGTTACGAAAAGCCCTAATTATCTAGAAAGTATTGCCTTCTTGTTTATGAAAAACAGTGTATTAGACCAGCGCTGAGCGCCGTTCTTTCCAGTCTTTCATCTACAGTGCACCGTCGTCACTAGAGTTCTCCACAGCGAGCACTGATCTTTACCTCGTCGAAAGGACGAACGTCCTAAGCTGAGATCGGTCACAGGCCAGCCGGACTTTAGTTTCGTAAATGAGTTAAATCAATATACGTAAATGTTCTTATTGGAGGGTAAATATGAGGAACACGACGCGCCACTACACTTTAGCCGGCTTGTCTATATTTCTTCCCCTGCGCCAGCTAAGGGAGTGAGGCCCATCTATACTGATTTGTTTTGATTGCGACAGCTTGCAAACCCAATATCGTTCTGGTGCGTCGTCTCACAGCGGAACAGGAAGATGCGCTACTGAAAAGACTGCTTGTGCAGTACGCGCTTGTTGTCAAAGCTTCTCTCCGCACAGGCCTACGATCGGCAGAACAGTTGCCACTGAAATGGCAAGAAGTGAATAAGATTATGGGGATGCTGACGACTCAGAAGACTAAGCCAGGAGAGTGTCGTCGTGTCTGCATGAATTCTGTAATACTGGAGGTCGGCCTGGCGCCGCAAGGAGCAAATGATCGGACGTTAATGGCCCTGCGAGAGGCTGGAAGTCGCCTGCGATGCTAGTAAGGTATACCAACCTCTCTCCGGCCCATATTATCGAGCAGTGAAAAGTCTTACCCCAGGTTCGAACCGTGGACAAACCCGTGATCTTCTAAATGGCAGATTCAGAGGACGCGCACAATGTTTTGAACGGAGTGGGGAGCTGGCTAGAAACCCAGGGACCTCGCCTGATGGTTTTCTTGATATGTCGAGTGCAATCTGTTTTACAAATTTTTTAACACGTTGGGGTGCAACAGCCTTCCCGATAAATCCCGCCACTGTCGCATAGAAAGAGGACGCGCCGATCGGATGTTCTGAAAAATAAAAGGTCGCCCAAGTCAATATGCCAATCAACCCCCCAGCAACATACGGCGACCAAGACCCACCACTCGAATAGGTGGAACCATCGTGCAATGGAGTCTGAGCAAAAAGACTCACAGAACTGAATAGCATCAGCACAAATGCAGTAGGCTGTATGTATGGTTTCATGCGGGTGTCGCCAAAGATTGTGACGATGATTCTTTTGTCCTGCTAATCGACCACCTTGATGATCCGGTCAGAAGGAGGCGCCGACACTTCGTCCCGATGTTCTATCCAGGACCGCACCATCTCGTACTGCTCTCCCGCTTTGTGCCGATCAGCGCCTCCGTTCTTGAACCATCTGTAGTTGTGCCCGCCTTCTGCAAGGAGTGCGTTCACCGCAACCGTGTAGCGACGATCCAGCGAGAGCGGTTTGTCGCCAACCGTGACCTCCAGCACGCGCCGGCCATGCCGCGCCTTCGGGTCATACCGAAAGCGCAGGCCGGACACTTGTATCATTCCGCCAACTTTCTCGGTGACATCTGTCGTGATGGTATTCTCAATAGCCTGCTCCAACACATTGCCGAATGTGCGAGCCCGTCAATCGCATGATCCAGACGGCGCCGTCATGCGGAAGTAAATTGCGCAAATTTGCGGTGGCAATTTGGCCGGGGTGAACCGCCACGCCATAACCGAGCCCGGGGAGGAAAGCAATCTCCGCGCCGGTCGCTTCACGGATTGCGTCGGCGAACAGGTCGTCGGCGGGTGATTCCCCGTCGCGCTGCTCCGGCTCCTGTCCGGCGATGGTCTGCGCGCGGGCGATCAAGGTTCCCGCTCGGCCGACGATGGCATTCATCTTTTGCTCATAGGGCGCTCGTTGGCGCGCGATTAGGTCGGCAATCTCACGGTCCGACTCTTCGTCCGTCATTGGGATCAACGTTCGGCGGCTGGAGACGATACGACCGTTCTCAATCGTCAGATCGAGTCGACCCAGATCGGAACCGTACGCGCCCGCTTGCACGATCAAAGTTCGGCGAACGTCCAGCGACTCTGTCATCCGGTTGTGGCTGTGCCCGCCGACGATCACATCAATGCCGTCTACGTTTTCCGCCAGGTGCTTATCCGCGCTCAGCCCCAGGTGTGTCAGCGCGATGATAATCTCCGCGCCTTCGCGCCGTAGTCGCGGCACATACTCGCGTGCCGTTTCCACCGCTCCTCTGAAGCGTAACCCCTCAATGTTCTTTCGTACTGACGTGAGCGGCGTGTTCGGGTACGCGAGACCAAGAATGCCGATCCGCACTCCGTTGACGTCGCGGATGATATAGGGTGTGGTGAAGGACTCGCCGGTTGAACGATTGATGATGTTCGCAGCCAGCACGGGAAAGCGTGCCTCCGCGATGCGCGCGCGGAGTGTCTCGGCGGTGAAATCCGGCTCGTGGTTGCCGATAACCATCGCGTCGTATCCAAGCGCGTTCATCGTCTCGATGACCGCGCGTCCCTCCGTCTCGGCGGCCATCATCGCATCACCGATGGCGTCTCCAGCATCCAGCAGCAGCACGGAATTTGGAATGAGCGATGACCGCACGACTCGGATGCGCGCGGACAAGCGATCCATGCCGCCGACGGTCCTACCGTTCAATTCTCCATTCCAACCGCGCCACGAGTCGAGATGCCCATGAATGTCGTTGGTGTGGAGAATCGTGATGGAGCGTGCCTGATCCATAGATCCTTCGCTTGCTTCTCGAACCGCAGTTCGGCCGGAACTGTTCGTCGTCAGTGTGCCTGCCACCAGAACCAATATCCACATTGTGAAACGCCACGGTCGCCGGTTATTAGACATGCGCGTGATGGTTACCTGCTCCGGCTGAATCGCATTACGAGCCTCCCTTGACATACGACCAGCTGGCCTCTTGCTTACGTACCACTTCAGCTACGCCTGAATCGACCGTCATGGCGAATGGCATCAGATCTTCTTTCTTTATGTTCATACGACGCATGGTATTCTCGCACGCGGCGAAACGGACGCCCGCGTCCGCGATCCTCTTAAGCCGATCTTGTAGCGCTTCGTTCGTCTTGAGGATCAGTCCCAGTCCCTTACCGTGTGCGACGATTTCTATTTCAGTGCTCTCGCCTTCGAAGGTCTTCTGCAGGTTCTCGACATTGTTGAGTATCCCGTTCCAGGTCTCCCTGCCCTCAACATTCACTTCAATAACAATGAGGTGCTTGCTTGGTTGTTTGCCGTGAATATCCGCGTCCAGCACCATTCCAAGCCCCACACCGGCGCCGATAATGGACAACAGCAGCGTTCTGCTCATGGCGCGCTTCTTTCTCCACTGCGTACAACTGCTCACGAGACCGCATCTGATGCTTTTGGTCGACGAGTTTGTTAATTCGGTGGAGCCCCGATTGATCGTTCATTTGGTCTGGGTCTTCCGAACCAGAAAGACCAGATAGACTTCCGCACCAGATAGACGTTTTACAGCGTGCGCATGCAGGCGACCAGCGCCTCTTTTTCTTCTTTTGTCAGTTTCAATTCACCGACGATATTGAAAAAGTCCACTGTATCTTTCTAACGTCAACGGCCGCCCATCGTGCAAATACGGAGGAGAATCTTTGATCCCGCGCAACGTAGAGGTCTTGATCGGCCCGTCACCGGGTTCATCCTTTAGGAAGCGCGCGAGGTGCAGGTCGTGCCTTTTGTCGTCGAGGTAGAACGGCGGTGCATGACATCCGCACACTGCCCCTTGCGAAGAACACTTTTCCTCGCGCATCTCGCTTTGAGTGACCTTCTTCGGGCCTCATCGTGTTCGCCTAGGTCTTGACGGCATTTTACTGACTGAGCATGTGCAGAATCTTCTCGGGCTCAATCTGCTCGCTCTCTCCGCCCTCTCGTGGAAGCTGACGGAGATCGCCTCGAATGGCCGTGAGCGCATATCGTTCATAGCTGATCTCGGTCTCCGTGCGGATACCCATCCGCCGAAACAGCGGCACGGGAGGACACCAGCCTTGTACGGCATGTTGCAAGAGAAAGCCGGCGACGATGGCGGGAAGAAGAAACCAACGCCGATCCACAAAGGCGCCGAGCCCGAGACCGATCAAGGAAAGACTCGCCGCATTCGCTTCGAGCGTCCGCTCGATGTCCCACTCATGATCCAGCTCAGCCAGGCGCAGAGTGATCGCGTCTGACCCCTGTTTGCCATAGTGCCGAATATTACATTCCGTGTGCCGACGGATCCATTCATTGATCTGGTTTGCTGTATGCTGTGAAACACGGGTCGCCGTCGCCGGCATGTCTATAAGATTTGCCATGATGATCGCTCCTTTCTCGGTGCCGTCCTGACCGGGGTTCATCCTACCTGACCCCGAATGCGGTCCAATGGAACAAACACCCGCCAATGGTGATCTTCGGCGTGCCCGTGCCGCATACGGGATATCTCTTCACGGTTTTGCATCCAGGTCCTGCGGATGGATGCGTTCCAAGATAATCAATGCAGTCGTCATAATCGCTGCGACTCCGATCGCCCAGAGCCACGGGGTCGTACCCGTGAATTGGGGCAGCGTCACTTTTCCATAGTCGGGCATTGACTTCATGAACGGGTCCAATGCAGAAAATGCGGCGACATAGGTGGCCGCCCCCAGGAACATTCCGATTACACCCACTATGGCATCTCGGCTCCCTTCACCGCATGCGGCCACACTCGTGCCTGGACATAACCCAAAGATGGCAAGCCCAATCCCAAAAAGAATTCCACCGAAGATAACCCTCGCCAAGGCGGCCGCCTGGATATGTAGCGAGGCCTGTTCCCCGAGCACCAGCAGGTGGACACCAATTGTGCCCACTGCAATGGCAGTGACCATGATCTTCAGAACCGTCCAGTCCTTGAGCAACAATTGACCCATGATGGTTTGAAATTTTGACACCTGCCCTTTTTGCAGCAACACGCCGAACACAAAGCCTGTCACAAGGCCAAGAATGAGTCGGTACGGATCCTCAAACATGAGCACGACCCTCCTTCCCGTATATGAGAAACGCGGTTGCAATGCCGACAAGGAAGATAAGTGGCGCGAAGATCCAACTTGCCAACGCAAGCTGTAGTGCCCCACTGATCGCGTGTCCACTTGTGCATCCCTGCGCGATTCGTGCGCCCAGCATCATGATAAAGCCACCAGCAAAGGCTCCACCATATCGGATAAGAGGCCTGTCCCCGAAGCGCCATCGCCAGAGCGGCGGAACCTTTTCCTGCACCATGCGATCACCAGACATCTTGGAGCTTACGTAGGCGCCCAGAAAGACGCCCAGCACAAGCATCCATTCCCAATCAATCTTCGGTTCCCGGTCTTTCCTGGTTTGTTCGGCGAAATACGATTGCACCAGGTGTGGTGCCGCGGCGCTTCCCGCCAGTGCGGTCGTGTATTCGAATGCGGTGGTGATGCCGATTGGCTTGTCGGCTGTGGCAAAGCTGAACCAGCTCAAGACACCGATTCCTGCTCCGACCAGATAGGGCGACCAACGTTTTAGGGATAACGGATTTCCCATTCTCACCCTCCTTACCGTATTTTCACTGAGATAATGCTTTTGGGCTTCTACAGGATCCGCCTGCCCCCAACAGAAACCAACAAGCAGGGGCTTCTCAGGACGAGATCGCCGTCGTGCTCGCTACTGATGATGGGGAATCGTATCAGTGCTGTATGGAATGAACGATGAACAGCGCTCCACTCAATAGAACCGCCACCGCCGCAACGGTCGTGGAGGCCTTCATTCCCAATACTGATGGCAAAGTCCTTTTCCCCAGATCCCCCCACGTCTCCACAGTGTTCTTTAAGAATCGCGACAACTCGGCATAACCATAAGAACCGACCACAAGTCCGAGCATCACAATGATCGCCGGTAGATCTCCTTGACCCAGCGCGGCTGCCCCGGTGCCTGGACAGTACCCAGCGAGAGCAAAACCGACGCCAAAAATCAAACCACCAAGCATATTGGCGCCTAGTTTTGTCGGCTTTAGATGTAACTTGGTGCCGACTCTCTCGTGTAAAAAATACACACCGATCATTCCGACTAAAATCGCCGAAAGCATCACCTTTAGGACCGTGTAATCACGAAGCAAGAGTTGTCCTTCCAGCACATGGTATTTGGCTACGCCCCCTTTTTGCAGGAGAAACCCAAACATCAAACCAAACAATACTGGTTGGCCGATCTTGCTCGCATTTTTCACACTCAGAGCGCGCATCGGAGTCGTCTAGTAAATTAACCGAATAGTGACGAGCCCACCCACAAAAAAACAGATCACCGCGACCCACGACGAGATGTTGAGTTGCAAAGTTCCGCTGAGACCGTGTCCGCTCGTACAACCGCCGGCGAGTCGTGCTCCAAAGGCCATCAGCATACCTCCCACAAAACTTAGGCTGCCGTAGGTAAAGACACTGTCTGGGCCATATTCCTCAATCCACATTCGAGGGAGTCCATGCAGCGATAGCTCTCCGCTTGAAGCAGCGGCCAATGCCGAACCCAATATTATCGCGAGTACGAACCAGAACTCCCACTTAACCATGGGCGGATGTTCCCTGTAATAAGGGAGCGTGTCTATATGACGGGGGGCAACAGCCTTCCCGATAAACCCCGCCACGGTCGCATAGAAAGAGGACGCGCCGATCGGATGTTCTGAAAAATAAAAGGTCAGCCAAGTCAATATCCCAATCAGCCCCCCGGCTACATACGGCGACCAAGATCCACCGATCGAATAAGTGGAACCATCCTGAGCAAAAAGACTCACAGAACTGCATAGCGTCAGCACAAATGCAGTATGTTGTATGTATGGTTTCATGCGGGTGTCGGCAAAGATTGTGACGACGATTCTTTTGTACTGCCTTGGCTGGTTTCCTTCAGCTCCAGACTCTGCAGTGCATCTGGGCCGCTAACTAACGGCTTTCCCACCTTCTCCCATGCGGTGATCCCACCGAGAAGATTAGATACGTTCACGAATCCCATGCGAAGGAGAATGCTGACGGCCAAACTAGTGTAGTGATTCATGCTGTTCTTGTCTTATTCATGGCGATCCTGGCCCGG
>CAYTAS010000097.1:0-12004 GCA_964435885.1 uncultured Nitrospira sp.
GCGTATACCCGATCCGCGCTGCCCTGTCACCTACAAATTCCCATGGTAGACCCTGATTCTGCGTGGTATATTTTGCGGTCCCATCATCGCACCTGGTCCAAATGCGGATTAGAGCTGGTCGGTGGTTGCGTAAGAGGAGAAAATAGTCCCGATCCCTGTCTTCAGCAAAAAATGAATTGTCCCCTATGCACTCAACTTGAGTTGCTTTAGATAAGGCCTCAAGGCCTGCTCCAGTTTACTCATAGCTAAGATTATTCCGTCCTGAAGCTCAGGCCAGCTGTCTTCAGGAGAACGATAGCCGCCGTTAGGTTGGGTGAATCGAATTCGACAGGCTCGCTTGCCCTCCAGTCTCTCCCAACTCAATGAACCACCAAAGACTTTCTCAACGGCGTCTTTGTTCGCATGCAGCTGATCAAAGATAGATTTATTCTCGTCAACTGCGTCCTTCCCTCGGTCAATATAAAGTTCAGCTGAGGACTCGTCTTGGTTAACAACATAATTAAGGTTCAACCCACGAATGCCTGAACTAGTCCCGATCCAGGAATACTCGCCAGGAGTAATATGGGCGTGCAACTTCGATACTTTGGCCGAGCGCTCGACCAACTGGGTCCACCACCGCTTTCGAATGCCATATCGTTCCGCAATTTCCTTCTTGGTCTGGCCCACCTGTTCGGCTTCTTCTGACGGGCCAACAATAAGGGTAAACAAAGGTGCAGCCGGCGACTCACCAATACGGACAGCCTCAACCTTCACCATATAAAAGGCAGCGCTACTAGATTCATTGAGCCACGCCACTGCAGCAACGTGCTCCGGTCGTGGGTCCGAAACAATCCAAATAGCCGCCTTTGCACCCATTCCTGTCAAGTATGTAATAAGCTTGCCCAAGTGGTCGTGATTACTCTTCTCCAACTGATTCTCGATGATAACCGTCCCGCCACCTTCGTCTTCTGCCACAAGATCAATACTGAACGAGCCCGCTGTTTGCTCTCGATCAACATTCACCAGATTCAGGTCGAGAGCATCGTTAAGAACATCGATGTTTTCCTGTAGCCATTGCGTGAAGTCGTAAGCCTCGTGCTTCCAAACCTCTCTTAGGGGAACCCGCTTCAATTTGCCAATCTGGGAGACATCCATGATGAAACCCTGCTCAATAGTAATACTCCAAATACCCCTGTCGAATATTCATGAAGTTGTTCGGCCCGATGCCTCGCTATCAAGATCATTGGCAATCAGCCGGAACTGTTCGAGCGCCGCTTCCAGGTCGTCGACGATTTCCTGCGCGATCACGTCGGGATCAGGGAGGTTGGCGCTGTCTTCTAGGGACTCGTCTTTCAACCAGAAGATGTCGAGGCTGGCTTTGTCGCGAGCCACTAACTCGTCGTAATCGTACGACCGCCAGCGACCGTCTGGTTTTTTCTCTGACCACATCGTTTTGCGAATGTGTCTATTCGCTGGGTTGTAGCATTTCACGAACTCGTCGAGGTCTTCACGTTTGAGCGGATCAGTCTTGAGCGTGAAGTGTTGGTTCGTGCGGAGGTCGTAGATCCAGAGCTTCTTCGTCCAGGGGGTTTCACTCGCAGGCTTCTTGTCGAAGAAGAGCACATTGGCTTTCACGCCTTGCGCATAAAAGAGGCCGGTCGGCAAACGCAGGAGCGTGTGCACATCACACTCGTGCAGGAGCTTTCTCCGGACGGTTTCACCCGCCCCACCTTCAAAGAGGACGTTGTCAGGGACCACAACCGCGGCCCGGCCATTTTGCTTCAGTAACGTTTTGACGTGCTGGACGAAGTTGAGTTGCTTATTGGAGGTCGTCGCCCAAAAGTCGTCACGTTCGACAATGTCCCGTTCCTTGGAGACTTGGCCTTCTTCGCCCACGATGGTCGTGCTGCTCTTCTTTCCGAACGGCGGATTGGTCATCACAATGTCGAACCGATCCCCAGGATCAGCGGCTAGGGAGTCAGATACGACGATTGGAAGATCTTTGTCGCTCCCGATTCCGTGGAGCATCAGGTTCATCGCGCAGAGCCGCGCCGTACTTTGGACCAATTCCCATCCCTTGAATGTGCCTTGCTTGAGCTGGCGTTTTTCGTCCTTGGTCAGGTTGGGGTAGTGCTTCACGATGTAATCGTGTGCCGCCAGAAAGAATCCACCGGTCCCGCAGGCCGGGTCGCAAATCGTCTCGCTGGACTTCGGGGCAATGGCATCGACCATCGCTTGGATCAGCGGGCGAGGGGTGAAGTACTGGCCCGCACCGGACTTGGTGTCTTGCGCGTTCTTTTCGAGTAAACCCTCGTAGGCATCCCCTTTCACATCGGCGCTCATCGTGGACCAATCTTCTTTGTCGATGAGATCCACAATCAGCCGCCTCAGCTTGACCGGGTCCTGAAACTTATTCTGGGCCTTCGTGAAAATCAGGCCAAGCATGCCCTTTCCTTTACCAAGTTCTTCCAAGAGATGACGATAATGATCAAACAGGTCGTCGCCATCCTTCTTGAGCAGGCTGGGCCAGCTATACTTGTCGGGAATAATGCTGGGTGGTTGGTTGCCCGCCTGCACACCGCGCGCGGGCAGGTACGGCGGCTTTGTCCGCTCGTCGGCCATCTTGAGGAAGAGCAAATACGTCAATTGCTCGACGTAGTCGCCGTAACTCATCCCGTCGTCGCGAAGGACGTTGCAGTAGTTCCAGAGTTTTTGAACGATGGCCGAGGGGCTCATAAAGTGATCGCCTGCAAAGTGCTCATCGGTTATAGTGAAGCGTCGGACGGCTGAACATGAAGAAGCAGAAACCTCTCATTGAAACCAATCCGTATCTCAGAAATCCAAAGAGATACCGGAAAGCCTTGACCATCAGCGTCGCAAGTTCAACCGCGATTGAAACGGGCGCATCGGTCGAATCGATCCGCAAAACACTTTCCGGACAACCAACGGAGAAGCCGATCAAAAAGAAGAGAATCGCCGGTCGCTGACCCGATCAAAAAACGGCTCGTGGCTCCTACAACAACCTGAGAAATTCCTCCACCGTGAGATCCGCCTGGCGAATGATCGCACGAAGCGTTCCCCGATCCAGTTCCTTGTGATCGGGAACGACCAGTTGGCCGAACGGTTGAGCGCGCCGAAGAATCACATGGCTGCCTTCCTGTCGCCGCACCACAAAACCTGCCCGCTCCAGCGCTTTCATACACGCGCGCCCGGAGATACTCGGCAACTTACTCATACGGCCATTAAGACCGCATCGAAGCGCTCTTCAGGCACAGCGAGCTTGTCCTCCTCCAGCGCTGAAATGTAGCCACAAATGGCCTCGCGGATATTGACCACCGCTTCTTCTTTGGTCTTCCCCTGGCTGAGACAACCTGGCAGGCTTGGGCACTCGGCCACCCAATAGCCGTCCTCTCCACGGTAAATAATCACCTGTCGCACGATTCACCTCCCTGGCTCAGTCTTATTTCCTCATCATCTACTGGATCCAACTCGTCATTGCCACCGTATCACAAACATGCCCCACATCCCCGGCTGATGACAACATCAAACGACTCAACTGCTCGACACCTGTCCTGAGCTTTGTCGAAGGACCTGCCCTGACCTTCGTCGAAGGGGAGTCGCCATAGCTCATCCCGTCGTCGCGAAGGACGTTGCAGTAGTTCCAGAGCTTTTGAACGATGGCTGATGGACTCATGAAACGCGAACGAGGCTAGCGAACCTGAGAGAACGGAAAGGATTGAAGAGGACCGGAAGGCTCATCGGACACCGCCTTTCACTGCAACCCGTTATGACTTGGATGTCGATGGGCCGGCTGCAACCAGCGCGGAACTTTCACGGTCGAGACCGGCCAAGGCTTTCTGAATCAGCTCAACTTCCCGAGACTCAAAGTAGGGCTCGCCGCATTGGGTGCACACCCAGGCGGGCACCGCATCCCAAGACACGTGATAACCTTTTCGGTCCAGGCTGAAGGGAGCGGTCCCTTTCATCATCCGACCCTTGCAATGGATACATTCCATGGCTATCGCCTCCTTCGATAATCGGACGACCACTGTTCGGTATCAGGGAGATAGGCAGTAATCACGGCCAAGTAATCCGTCTTCGGGGAGCACACCACATGGATCGCACGGTTCGCATCACCGAATCCTAAAAGCAAGCAGCTGTGGCCTCGACTGTCGTGGGGATAGTCTTCCACAAGTTCACCCGTCATGACAACTCTTTCCACCTCTTGCGGCGTAATCATTCGTTCAGGCCGCGACATCTGGCGGATGGCATGCGGCAAGAACAATAGCTTCTTTTCTGCGGCCTGTTTCACAGCCTCCACGATCGTCATCGGGTGACTCCATAGGGAGAAGAGGATTCCGCCGCGAGAGGAAGCTCATGATGTGAATCGGATCGTTGTGGTTGCTTGGTCGGAATTAACTTCCCCTCAAAGGCACGTTTAAGTATCGACTGCCGCAGGCGGTCGGCGCGGGTGAGATTGGCTTCGACGGTGGCTTCGAGTTCCTCGATGACGGACAGGCGACGCTCGACTTCATTAACGATACATTGCTGTTCATCAAATGGGGGCAAGGGTAATTCCGTCATCCCTACATCGGTTTGATTAATGCTAGCTTGATTCACAGCCCATTTTGCATTTCTTGTCAGCCGCCGTCGTCCATCTACTGATTGCAAATAGAACCCTACAAAATGGGTTTGCACATGTGAGGACAATTTCAAGCGCATCATATTAGACTCGAAGAGTGCTGGCAGATGTTTCTGCCGGACCACTAAGGCTTTCCCCAAGTGCGTTGGACTGTTCACGCGGTTAATCACGAAGTCACTCTCATCAAGACTATATGTTCGAACTTGAGCCTGACTTGCTCTCACCCTCTGAAGTTCGCCCGAGGCACGGCTCCATCCGTTTTGGAAGTCGTCAATGCGCAAAATAGGAATTCCGTCGCCATACAACGCATGTGCAGATAAAGACCGTTTTGCGGCCCGGTGATGGTTAATGCGTCCACAGTGGTCCAAGTCCATCCATTGGCCAGGACAGGAAGCTCGCTCACATCCACCTCAGATGGCCCTTTGTATTGTCCTCTTCCTTCCCATTTTTCTCGGCGTTCGGCGAGGACGCGCTCAAGCATTTTGTTGGCTGGTTCAACATCTGGATGTTGCTTGCGCCAGTCTTCTGTCAGCTTCCCTTCGACGGCGGCTTTGAGGACGGCAGCTTTGTAGCGTTTAAGGTTGGCCTTGACGCGCTTGAGATTGGCGACGGCTTCGTCGAGGCGAGAGAATTGCTTTTCTATCTCCGCGACGATATCGCGTTGTTCATCTAGCCTCGGCTTGACCAACTCTGATTGCTCAAACCTGCCCTTGGTGATGTGCGCCAGCCCAGCTCCACCATGTGCAGCGCGGATATATTCGTTGAGGTTCTGGTTTATCGCAAGCTGAAGAAACTTCTTATCGAAGTCGGCTTCGTCAAACATCACCTTGAAGATGTGTTGGTTTAGCCAAGCCTTCCCACCACGCCAGATATGAGCACCAAATGAAGTTCCAGGTGTGCCAGACCAGGCGAAAAGCAGATCGCCATTATTCAGCAAGAACTTCTCCGGTAGATCCCCTTCGTAGTAGTTAAAAAGAGCTTCCGCATTATTCAGGTTTTGGATGCGGACAATCGGGAGCCCCCGTTCTCTCCATTCGCTCGGCTTGAAAGCTCGCCCGTTAATTAACCTCAGGGCATCGCCAATGCGAACCTTGCCCCAATCACTCGTTTCTTTACTCCCTGCGATTGTCTTCACGCAGCCAACGCTCCATTCAGTTCTTCAATAAGTTTGCTCAGCGTCGTTGCCTACGCGCTGAGGAACTTCGCAGGAAGTTTACTCGTCGATTGGTCGTTTGAGAACCTGCGCCACTACTCCATATGCCGCGCCGGTTAAGCCATCAAGCTCGTGCTCGATGTCTTCGATTCTGCCCAGCTTGCTGGTCCATCGGCCGTTAGGAAGTTGGCGGGCCACGTGGGTTGGCTTCCCGTTCCTATCCACGTACAGCGCTACTTTCTCGTAGCCTTGCTCTACATTCGCATTTTCACATGGCGTGAATCCGATCGAACCGAATGCCTTGATGAAGGCATCGAGGGATTCCTGGACAGGGATGTTTGGCGGCCAGTAGGCGAAAGCCCCAGCGACGGGCCACCACCATCTCTCGGTGTCTCCCGCTGCCCAGGCAATGCAATTGTATTCAGGGGTAGAAGGGCTCGTAATCGCGTACGCGGAGCGGGTGAGATTAGGGAACACGGATTCGATGTCTTCGCTCACCAAACCAGTCCCTGTTCCTTTCCCCACCTGAGCCAGGTTTCAGCCATTTTCTTCAGCTTGCCTCGGTCGTCCGGCAGGACCGGATCTACCCCGGTAATGGCGGTCAGCGCCCAGAACCAGTGGTCCGGTTTCCGTTCGAGCTCATGCAGAATGAAAGGGACGGCTGCGCCACCCATCCCGATGATCCTCTGGTACGCCGGGTGGAGAATCATTTCGGTGAGGGAGGACGTGAAGCGAACATCGTGCCGCCACGCTTCGGCCAAGGAAAAGAACTTTTCGGCATCGCTCAAGGGCCTTCTGGTAACGGGAAATCGATAATGTTGTTCGGCTTCGATCCATGGGTTCATGAGCACATCAACCGTGGAACTCGATCGAGAGATCGCGGCATAGTCCAGCGCGATAGGAATCGGCACCGTCGCGGCGCTCATCGGAATAGCTCCTTCGCCTTAGGCGTCATGCTCTTAAAAAAGATATCGTTCTTGAGATCATGCAGGGACTCGAACGCTTCCCACATCGAGTTATCCTGAACATTGAACGCCACCGCGCGAAACACGTCGATATCAAAGATCAGCGGAAGCCGCTCGTGTGCCTCATCAACAGGCTCCACGGTCTCAGTCACGATCGCAACGGCTTGAGCCTTGGGATAAGGGATAACCAGCCTCATGAAAAAGTTGTCTAATCCCTGTGGCAAATCAGGAGCGATCTCCGGTGCTGTGAGGATGTAATCCTTGAAGTCTCTGATCGGGAAAGGAATTTCGATACGATTGATGTATCGAAGCGCTACGCGAGTGACAACCTCGGGTGAAGCGATCCGGATGTACTGTTGCCAAAGTTCTCTCGCTTCATCCCGGAGAGATTCCCATTTGCCATAGGGCTTAAGCCTGCTAAATGTAAAACCGTCAAGTCGCGCTTGGACAATTTGCCTGCCGTCATTTGAAGTGAATAAATACCCGTCCGGCCCGCCGGCAGCCGATTGCGACACATGAGTAATAGGAGCCGGCTTGATTTCTATCTGTCCGCGCCACGATACCCGTTCTTGTTTCGCGGGGTACTTCTGGTTGATCGTGTCGTGAAAAGCGGCTAACTTCGCCAGGTCGGTCTGTTCCGGAAGTTTGACTCGAATATCGAGAAGAGCTTCGGTAATAGGCGCGTTGGGGAAATGAATTACTTCTTCCATGGCCGAATTCTAGGTTCTTTCGGTTGGAAAAGGAAGCCCAGCCGGTGTGGTCAATCTATAGTCCGCCGGACCTACCTCAAGATTGCTTCTTCCGAAGCTCAGCTATCACGGTGTCAGAGTCAACTAACTCCACCTCGCCACGATCGATTTGCTGGAGCCGCCGCTGCACTTCTTCTTGCCAGGCCTGCTGAACATCGGCATCCGGAGTCTCCTCCAAACTGGCAATCAGTTGCTCGGCCACTTCCGCCCGCTCGTCGGCAGTCAACTTCAGCGCCTCTTCCAACACCGCTTTGGACTTGTCCGTCATGACGGACCTCCCATTAGGCCACCAGAGCCATATTCAAGGTATCTATTATGGTCTGAAGGCCCTCTGGAAACAACTGATGTACTTTCCCCAACCCACCCTCTTGCGCAAATGGCGCGTACTCAAAATCATCCGGTTCAACGACAAGATTGGCGGCTACATGGTCACGGATCATTTCGAGCCAGTGGCGCTGTTCGTCCGTAAACTTCCTTCTTTTTTCCTGTTCTCCTAGCCACGCCTTGAAGTTCGCGCTGACCTTCTCTGGAAATGGGACCAACTCATTCTCCTGATGCGTGGCAAAGCGAACGAGGGAGACCAGGTCGGTCAGAATACGCTTCGCGCTCGCGCCTTTGACCTTGGACTTCTCCAGCGCGGCGTAGGCCTGCCAGAGTTGGGATTCGTTCCAGAGATAAGGCGGCTTCTCAATCGCGTTGGCCAGATCCTTGATGTCCTCGAACTTCAGCCGTTGTTTGTACGGCTTGCTGTAGAGGACTTGCAGGGCAGTGATCTCGTCCTTGTGCTGCGTGATGAATTGCTCAAAGGACTGCACGATAGTGCGGGCACGCGCCAAGGCATCAGCGCTGAAGCCTGCTTCGATGACTTGATCCTGGCTGACGTGGTCGATGGTGAGTTCGTTCTTCTTTTTGATCTCGACCAAGAGTTCACGGAATTTCGGATCGTGAAACGGCTTGGCGGCTTGCTGAATCAGCGCGGTCGCGACCTGTTGAATCTGCTGCTCGCTCGGCTTGCTCGTACCGAATTGCTGCGCGGCTCGCTCTTCCTGCCGATCGGGGTTGACCGCCTCCACGAGACTCCGACTCAAGTCTTTGAGCGAGAGGCCCCCGCTGGCTTTGCTGATGGCCTGTTCATCTTCCCTGGTAATCCGGTGCTCCATGCGGGCGAGCCGTCCGGCGATGCTGGTGAGCACGTCTTCCTCTGTGTTCCCCAGGGCCACGGCTTGGAGCAGCTTCTCAAACGCGACGCTGGGCTTTTTCTCCATCGGCCGCGCATCGGTCTTGTCTTGCTCGCAGACGCCGACGGTATCGACGATGACGAAGTGGTCTTTGGTTGTGGCATCGGGCGTGACGGCCTTCAGATCATCCGGCTTGATGACGCGGACGCCCCGGCCCTTCATCTGCTCGAAGAAGGTGCGGGATTTGACCGCGCGCATGAACACAACAATCTCGACGGGCTTGATGTCGGTGCCGGTGGCAATCATGTCCACCGTGACGGCGATGCGGGGATGGTAGCTATTGCGAAAGGCCTTGATGAGCTCCTTGGGGGTCACCCCGGTGGTGCGATAGGTGATCTTCTGGGCGAATTCGTTTCCCTTGCCGAACTCTTCGCGCAGGATTTCAACAATGTTCTCCGCGTGAGCGTCATCCTTGGCAAAGACGAGGGTCTTCGGCACTTCGGTGCGGCCAGGAAAGATATCAGTGAAGAGCTTGTCCCTGAAGGCTTTGACGATGGTGCGGATCTGGTCCGGAGCGACCACGTCGCGGTCGAGCTGGTCGGGATCATAGGCAAAGTCGTCGTCGAGTCTCTCCCACCGCTTGGTCCGCGTCTCTCGATTCATCAACTGCACGCTATACCCGGCCTCCACCTTGGAGCCTGCCTGCGTAATGGCGGTGCGGATGCGGTACACGTCGTAGTTCACATTGACGCCGTCGGCCACAGCCTGCTCGTGGTTGTATTCCATGACGAGGTTTTGATTGAAGAAGCCGAAGGTCTGCTTGTTGGGCGTGGCAGTGAGGCCGATGAGGTGGGCGTCGAAGTATTCCAACACCTGCGCCCAGAGGTTGTAGATGGACCGGTGGCATTCGTCAGTGACGATGATATCGAAGGTTTCAATGGGGATGGCGGGATTGTAATCCAAGGGATCAGGTTTCTTGAAGAGCCGTTCGAGGCCTGAGACGGAGGCTTCCTCGTCCTCGTCCGATAGTTCCCGCCCCTTGAGCATGGAATACATGCGCTGGATGGTGCTGATGCAGACGCGCGCGGTGGTATCGAGGGTGTTGCCCGCCAGCCGCTGGACGATGAACTCTTCGGTGAACTTGAAGTTGTTGTACGGCGAGACGTACTGCTGGAATTCCTTCAACGTCTGGTCGCCAAGGTTGCCGCGATCGACGAGAAAGAGCACGCGTCGTGTGCCAGCAAACTTGATGAGCCTGTAGATGAAGTTGATAGCCGTGAAGGTCTTGCCGCTCCCGGTGGCCATCTGGATCAACGCGCGAGGCCGATCCTGAGCGAGCGACTGTTCGAGATTCTTAATCGCCGTGACTTGTGCGGGCCAGAGGCCGGTGGTGCTGAGTGGTGGCAGCGTTTTCAGGCGGCCACGGAGAGTCGGTGCTGCGGCTTCGGCTGCCAAGGATGCGCCGTATAGATCTCTCGGCGCTTCCCTGTGCTTCGGGATAAGGGCCGCCAGCGTCTCAGGCCGATGGAAGCTGAATACCTGGCGGCTGCGTGGTTGAGGATCGAGGCCATTGGTGAAGCGCGTTTCCACGCCGGTGCTCTGATAGAGAAAAGGCAATGGCCGAATATGGGCAGGTAAGTCGGCAATGAGGCCCTTGCTGTATTTCTCAGATTGCACCTCCACACCCGTCAGGGTGAAGCCCTCTTTCTTGGCTTCAACGATGCCAGCGGCTTTGCCATCGATATAGAGCAGGTAATCGGCAAACCCGTGACCGCTGGTGAGTGGGAAGTTTCGCAGGCCGACGCCCCTGCCTGCATGGATGTGCGCCAGCTTGTAGTCTTGAACGACCCACCCCGCATTGACCAGCATCGCATCGATTTTCTGGCGTGCTTTGTCTTCCGGCGTAGGCATGGCCAAGCACCTTCGTCCAATCAGGACCGAGTCCAACAGGCTAGGATCTATAGCTGAACTGCGCCGGCAGCTTACCCGTTTCTTTCTGAAAAATCATCGAGAATACCGACGCTTCGATTTTCCTACCTGACCACATTCTCGTATGTCGGTCCACAATATTCACATTGGACAGCTTGGCAAGCCGAAGTCCCCAGGTGACTGGTCTAGTTCCTCGCTCATCAGGTTCCCTATTGAAGGGGATGCTCTTCTTGTTATCCTGGGACAAAGGGCACAGCTGTCCTTTTTGCTCTCGTTTTAGGGGACCCCCATGCGCCTGACTGGGACGAACAGTCTTCAATGCCTTTTGGCCATCTGCCTGATGAGTAGCCTTGTGGCCTGTGGTAGCTTCGCCAACTGTTTCAATAGTGGGTTCGCTTCCGTCGCCTGTGGCGGCGGGTATGGCGATCGCGACTTCTCTTCTCTCCCCCAGCCTACGGCCACTTCGGCGGAAGGTCGCTGGACGGGCCTGACTCCCACAGGTCGCACCGTCACTGGCCTGGTCCTCGAGAACGGCTCGTATTGGCTGTTCTATACGACAAGAAACAATCCCCACATCCTGGCTGGACTGGTTCAGGGAACGGGCACGTCACACTCCGGCTCCTTCGGTTCCCCGAACACCAGAGATTTTCATGTGGAAGACGCCGGCATTCGCACGGGAAGGATGAGTGGCACCTATGTGCCGCATGAGAGTTTTCACGCGACAATCATCTACTTCAATGGTGATACGGAAAGCGTTAGGAATACGTACGTTGCGGACGCTGAGTCGGCCCCGAACAGGAATTTGCTTGCCGGGACCTATTCGGAACTCCGTGCCAATAATCACTCGGTCACGGTGACCGTGGATGCAGCCGGGACGCTGTCCGGTCATGCATCAGATGGATGCACCATTGCTGGGACCTTGTCTCCTCGGCCAAAAGGAAATGTGTTTCATACCTCGGTGACAGTGGAAGGCGCCACCTGTCACGCTGAAACCGAGACGCTCACAGGGGTGGCCTTGTACGACGCCGCGACCAACCAGCTCTACAGTGCCGCCCTCAACCATGCCAGGACCACCAGCGTTCTCTTTCTCGGTACGAAGCAGTAAGCCTTACAGGTTCACTGTCCTGTCCGGGTTTTCTGTTTTGACGGGGGCATGATCGCAACACATCATGCCCCGTCAATGGATCGACGAGATCACAGGGACAGGATCTGTCGAACAGCGGTAGAGGCAAAGAATCCCTGGTCCTTCAGATTGGCAAACCAGCTCTCGGCAAACTCCGTCAACTCCTGTTTGAGCGAGGGCACCACGTGCGTACGCCTGCCCGCCTCGTCATACCGATAGACTTCCTGAACGATCCCCAGATAGTCGTTCCTATAGGACACCGGTTCCGCTGCCATGCCGTCGGGAA
>CAYTAS010000098.1:0-5363 GCA_964435885.1 uncultured Nitrospira sp.
CACGCACCTCGGCGGGGACGACTTCGACGAAGAACTCATCAACCACATCGCCGATCAGTTCCAGAAGGAACAAGGCATCGACCTGCGCAAAGACGCAATGGCCCTGCAGCGGCTCCGCGAAGCGGCGGAGAAGGCCAAGAAGGAGCTTTCGACTTCGCAGACGACCGACATCAACCTCCCCTTCATCACCGCCGACGCCAGCGGACCCAAGCATATGGTCATTAAGCTGACTCGAGCCAAGCTCGAGCAGCTGGTCGACGATCTGATCCAGCGGACCATCGACCCGTGCCGCAAAGCCCTTGCCGATGCGGATGTCACAGCGAAAGACATTCAAGAAATTGTGTTGGTCGGCGGTATGACCCGCATGCCTAAAGTGATCCAAGTCGTCAAGGAATTTTTCGGGAAAGAACCGCATCGTGGAGTCAACCCCGACGAAGTCGTCGCAATTGGGGCCAGCATCCAAGGCGGAGTGCTCAAAGGAGAGGTCAAGGATGTCCTCCTCCTCGATGTCACGCCATTGTCATTGGGCATCGAAACATTGGGGGGCGTGTTCACCAAGCTCATCGAACGAAACACGACAGTTCCGACCAAGAAGAGTCAGGTGTTTTCCACGGCGGCGGATAACCAAACGGCCGTCACCATCCGTGTCTTCCAAGGCGAACGGGAAATGGCCAACGACAACAAACTGCTCGGACAGTTCGACTTGGTCGGTATTCCACCGGCGCCTCGAGGCATGCCGCAGATCGAAGTCACGTTCGATATCGATGCCAATGGTATCGTACACGTGTCGGCCAAGGATCTGGCTACGCAGAAAGAGCAATCTATCAAGATCACGGCCTCCAGCGGTTTGAACAAGGACGAGGTCGAAAAGCTTGTTCGGGATGCGCAGTCGCATACGGAAGACGACAAAAAACGGCGCAAGCTCGCAGAAGCGAAGAATCAAGCCGATAATCTGGTCTATCAAACGGAGAAAAACCTCACGGAATACGGGGATAAAGTCTCCGCCGATGAAAAGACAAAAATTCAGGATGCCGTTGCCGCCGTTAAAAAGGCGTTGGAGGGCACCGACGCCGAAGCGATCGAATCCGCCACCCAGACACTCATGACCGCCTCGCATAAATTAGCGGAAGAGATGTATAAGAAAGCCGCCGCATCTCCTGGTCCGCAGCCTAGTGCATCGGCTGATGCGGGCACCGATGGGGCGAAGACGGACGAGAAAGTCGTGGACGCGGAATTCGAAGAAGTAGACAAAGAGAAAAAATAGCCTAGAATAACGACTCAGCTCGACCGAGCTGCCGTTGTGATCGGTGGCTCGGTTCGTTCAATCTTTTTAGACCAATGGCTTCCGTGTCAAAACGCGATTACTATGACATCCTTGGCGTCGATCGGAACGCCCCCGACGACGATCTGAAGAAGGCCTACCGCAAGCTGGCACGGCAACACCATCCGGACCTCCAGACCGGCGACCATCAGAAAAAAGTCGCCGAAGAAAAATTCAAAGAAATCAATGAAGCCTACGAAACACTGAGCGATCAGGAAAAGCGGAAACGCTATGACATGTTCGGTCATGCTGGCGCGCAACAGGGTGCGGGTGGCTTTGACGGATTCGACTTCGGTCGCGGCGGCTTTGGAGACGTTTTTAACGACATTTTCGAAGACTTTTTCAGCCAAACCCGAGGCGGCGGTGGCAGTCGAACCGAACGTGGGAACGATCTCCAGTATAATCTTGAAATTACATTTGAAGAAGCCGTCTACGGGAAAGAAGCCAAGCTCAAGATTCCGCGGTGGGAAGTCTGCGTGGACTGTAAGGGCACCGGAGCCAAGTCAGCCGCCGCCATCAAGGCCTGCACAAGCTGCAAAGGCGCCGGACAAATTCGATTTCAACAGGGCTTCTTCAGTGTGAGCCGACCATGCGGGCACTGCGAAGGAACGGGCCGTATCGTGACGGACCCCTGCACCGCATGTCAGGGCCGCCAACGGGTCTACAAGGAACGGACTATCGCCGTACATATTCCCGCGGGCATCGAAACCGGCATGCGCCTTCGTCTCTCAAACGAAGGCGAGCATGGTTCGAATAACGGACCCGCCGGCGATCTCTATGTGGCGATTACCGTCAAGCCCCATTCAATCTTTCAGCGAAAAGGTCTTGATATCTCGTGCGATGTTCCGGTCAATCTCGTGACGGCCGTGCTTGGTGGAAAGGTCGAAGTTCCGACCCTCAAAGGGAATACCGTCATCAAGGTGCCGCCCGGCACCCAACATGACAAAGTCCTCCGCATCAAAGGTCTTGGAATTCCCAGCCTGAAGGGAGGCGGAACCGGCGACCAGATCTATACGATCAAGATCCAAATTCCCACCAAATTGACGGCTCGCCAAAAAGAGCTGCTGATGGAGTATGCCAAGGAAAGCGGTATGACCATGGAAACCAACGGCGACGGCTTCTTCGACAAGATGAAGACCTTCTTCGAGTAAACTCCCCTCCCTATCCCCAGAGTCCCCGCATGCCCGTATTCTTCGTGCCCCAAGAGTGCGTCGAGCAACCAATCATCTCCATCACCGGTGATCTGCTGACTCACCTCCGAGACAGCCTGCGCGTCACCATCGGCGAAACCGTATGGTTCGGGAATGGGAACGGCACAAGATATCGCGCCGAAATAGCCGATGTTTCAAAACACGCCATTGCAGCTCATATTGTCGAGACAATCCAGGAACCACCCCGCTGCACCCCCCGCCTGATCCTCGGCCAATCACTGCTTAAAGGTGAAAAGATGGATTGGGTCATTCAAAAGACCACCGAACTCGGCGTGACTGAGATCATGCCGATTGAAAGCCGGCACGGTGTGGTACAGCTCAAAGCTGAGCGTGTGGACAATCAACTCGCCAGATGGCAGCGCATTGCATTAGAAGCCGCCCAACAATCTGAGCAGTGGCGCGCACCGAAGATTGCCCGGCCACGCCCCCTCTCAGAACTCTTGGCCGATCATGCGACCAGTACCACAATCCTCATGCTTGCCGAACGGCAGGGGGGAAAGAATCTCCAAACGATCGGCCTACCACAAGGTACGGACAGTTCCGTGCTGGTGTTGGTCGGACCGGAAGGAGGCTGGAGCCGGGAGGAAATAACAACAGCCCAGCAGGTGGGAGTCGAAACCTTGACTCTTGGTCAGCACATCTTAAGATCTGAAACAGCCGCCATTGCGACGATCGGCATTCTCCAATCACGACTCGGTGCGCTCATGTAGCGCGTCATTCAGCTGCTGTTTTATGGCCGTAAGCATGGTGTCTTGGCTCTCCTTCGCGTCTTCAGCATCGATATTGTCTCAAAGAGCGTTGGGTGTTCGCTCTTTACATATTCTGCCTACCTACCTTTTTTCACCAATCCGCCCTTAACCGATCGACGACGAGTTGATGTACCACGGCATACTTCCGGAGCGTTGAGAGGTAGACAGCCGCTTCCGCCACATCGAAGGGGTCTATCTTTTGACTGTCCGCTATCTCTGCCGGAGAAGCGTCGACCAACTCATCGGCTACGGCTCCCGGGCAGATGGCGCTGACCTTGATGTGGTACGGACGACCTTCATCCGCCAAGGATTTCGTGAGCGCCATGATACCGTGTTTCGAGGCACCGTATGTTCCCGTCCCCGCCCGGGAATTGGAGTCCTGCCACACTCGACATGTTGATAATGACTCCGCCTCCTTGTTGTTTCATTTGGCGGAACCCTGCTCGACAACAAAAAAACGTCCCGCGCAAATTCACACCTATCACGTGATCGAAGGTCTGAGTACTCGTCTCAGCCAGACGCCATCCGCCGCCAATCCCAGCATTGTTGACCAAAATATCGATCCGGCCGTAACGATTCACCGTGTCGGTCATCAATCGCTCTACCTGCCGCTCGTCGGCCACATCGATCTGTTTCACTACCGCTTCTCCACCGTTCTGCTGTATCTGATGCACCGTCTGCTCACAGAGAGCCCTCCTCCTTGCGGCGACTACTACCTTCGCCCCTTCCTGTCCGAACCGAAGAGCAATAGCTTTACCGATCCCGCTGCTACTGCCCGTGACAATCGCGATTTTGTCCCTGAGCCGTGATGTGCTTGTCATAAACCACGCTTATTCATCACCTGAGCCAACCCACATCTTCGATGCGACTCCCTCGAATCCATGGCCCCCAGCTACCGACTCCACACACTCCATATCAAGCTCTTACGGATTCAGCTCACGTCCCCTTCTCAAAAGGATGCATCGTGCAAATCCAACCGAGTAGTTGTGACAATCACCAACCAAAGGAGTATATTCTACAACGATAGTTTCATGAGATATCAGATGTCACGGACGGGCCTCGTTCGAACCTCCCTCAGAACTTCTCCCCCCTCCTGCACAATCTGCTTGACGAGGCGGATTTCACCCTAGTACAGAGACCATCAAATGTGATACCGTGACCTGTCGCACTTCAGTCATCGCATCATCCACAGTAGGCTGATCTCATGAGGCGTGCGGGAATCTTGACCGACGGTGTTGTTGCATTGATGCCCGTCGCACACGTACCCCTCCTTCCGCATCTTTTTCCACCTCCGATGGCCTATGAATCCGTTGGCCACAAGCAGCTATGGCTCGATAAGACCTCCTCTCTCGACGAGAAATACCAAACCACACCTTCACATTCGAATCAACCAGCGTCAACCGACCACATTGCGAAAGCAAGAAATGAGTGAACTATGAGCACATTGAGTAAATGGTTACAAACACCCCCGAAAGATTCGCTCGAGCAACAGTACCAGGAACTCGCTAATCTCTTGCGCACAAAAGAAAAAACGCTGGAGACGACATCACATGATCTGAAGGTGAAGACTGCGGCGATGCAGCTATTGGAGCAGAAGATCATGTCGGCCGAGACAATGATCACTTCGGCTCAACGAGAGCTGATCGCACGGACAGAGCAGCTGAAGGCGATTGAAGCCGAATTGGCCGTACGGTCGAATCGAGTGACGGCTCTAGAAGCTGAAGCCGATGTGGCGCGTCAGCGCATGAGCGATCTCAATTTGATTATTTCCGACCAGGCGGAGGAAGTCCGTGGAGCCCAGCAGGCTCGTCAAGCCGCCGAACAGGCCCAGGAGGTGCTGAAGGAGGAAATCCGGGTCCTGCGCGAGCACATCACCCAACTCAACGAAGGCCTCACTGATCGAAACTACCTCCGGACTCAAGTGGAGAAGATGGAGTCTTCTCAAGACCGTGTGCATCGACTGGAAATCGAGCTCAGCGACAGGGAAGCCGCCCATCGCAAAGCGCTCCAGCAGCTCGAACGCGCCCTCGCCGAGCGCGACCAGCGCATCCATGCCTTCGACGCGAGCGCCGCCGCGCAGGC
>CAYTAS010000098.1:5463-12002 GCA_964435885.1 uncultured Nitrospira sp.
GATGCGCTTGCGGACGCTCAAGCGGACGAAGTCCGGGATGCCCTGGAGACCTGTCGGATCGCCGAGCAGACCCGCGAGGTTCAAAAGGAGGAAATCCGGGTCTTGCGTGAACAGATCGCGCAACTCAACGACGGCCTCGCCGACCGTGATCGTCTCCGGACTCAGCTGAAGAAGCTGGAAGCGGTGCAAGGCCGAGTCCATCAGCTGGAAATTGAATTGAGCGATCGGGAGGCGGCCCATCGCGAGACGATCAAGCAACTCGAGCAGGCTGTCGCCGAGCGCGACCAGCGCATCCATGCCTTCGACGCGAGCGCCGCCGCGCAGGCTGACGATGTTCGTGAGGCCCGACAGGCCTGCCAGGCCGCTGAACAGGCCCAGGGGGTGCTGAAGGAAGAGATCCGGGTCCTGCGCGAACAGATCGCCCAACTCAACGACGGCCTGGCTGATCGGGAGCACCTTCGAGTCCGTATGGAGAAGCTGGAGTCGGCCCAGGACCGTGTACATCGGTTGGAGGTTGAGCTGAGCGATCGGGAAGCTGCGCATCGCGGCGCGCTCCAGCAGCTGGAGCAGTCCCTTGCGGAGCGCAACCAGCGGATCAACCAGTTCGATGCGCTTGCGGACGCTCAAGCGGACGAAGTCCGGGATGCCCTGGAGACCTGTCATGCTGCCGAGCAGGCCCAGGAAGTGCTGAGGGAGGAGATTCGGGTGCTGCGCGAGCACATCGCGCAACTCAACGACGGCCTCGCCGACCGTGAACATCTTCGTGCACAGGTGGCGAAGTTGAATTCCACGCAGGACCGCGTCCATCAGCTGGAAGTCGAGCTCAGTGATCGGGAAGCGGCCCATCGCGGAACGATGCAGCAGCTGGAAAAGTCCCTCGTCGAGCGCGATAAGCGGATTGAGAAGCTTCTGCCTGTCACGCACCTCGTTCGGGAAAAGGAGTCGGAAATCAAGGAATGGGAGAACAAATTTACTCGCACCATCCGTGACTACGAGAAACAAGTCACCAAGCTCCAAGAACAATGCGCCGCCCAGGACCAAATCCGTGAACAAAATCGGCTGACTGAGTGCCACCTGCATGAACGAGATGAACAGATCTCAAGCCTCCAACGGCAGCTGCACGACCTTGAAACTGCGAGACGACAGCTGACCGCGGAAGTGCAACGTATCTCAGAGAAAGATGAGCAGATCAGTCGCCTTAGAAAGCGGCTCCGAGAGATGCAAGCGGAACTGCGCGCAGAGCCCACCCCGTCAGCTAAGGGAGCAACTGTTGCCGCGGTGAATCCAGTCGCCAATGCTGCTCCCAGTGCTCACCCAACTCCGAGTCCCAAATCCGCTCAGCCGACCGTCGGGCAGCGTCAAGGTCGCCAGAACGGCGCGGGGCAACATTCCCACGTCGATCAGGTCAAGACCAGTGTCGTGGCTCCCGACACCAAAGCGGAGCCCATCACTAAAGCTGCTCCCAGTGCGAAAGCATCTTCTGATACCAAGGCAGCTCCCAGGATCAAACCCACTCCAGCAACCGTCGTTCCACATCAAGGTCGCCAGAACGGCGCGGGGAACAATTCTCACGTCGCCCAACCAAAATCAGGGAATGGTAAGGATGTTCAGAAGGACGATCTCCAAAAGATCAACGGGATCGGACCTACCTTCGCACAAACCCTCAATAAGCTGGGCACCTATACATTTATCCAAATCGCTCGTTGGAAACCGAAGGATATCGAGAAGGTCTCGAAGAAGCTCGAGACCGATCCTGAACGGATTAAACGGGAAAATTGGATTGCGGACGCCAAGAAACAGCACTATAAGAAATACGGGGAACGACTGTAAGGCATCTCACAAGAAATTGCCCCCTGTAGTATTTTGAGGAAGGTCTTTTCCTGAAGAGTGCATCGTTCACTTCTCCAAGCGAAAAGGCCTGTGGGCTGGCAGCCAACCTACCAGTCACAACAGCGCCATCGCAAAATTTGCTTTGTCCGATCCCATTCGCTTGGTTTCGTGAGCTTTCCCTTTGCATTTTACATGTCGCATCACTCTCCAGTCATATCATCTGGGTATTGGGCACCGACCTCTTGGCGGTAGTATGCGCGCCCGTCGCTGAGTTACTCTGGCGTCTCGCCCAGTCCTATGCGTATGTTGAAATGGAGGCTACGCGACGACGGCAAAGCGTCTCCCTGAGTGATTGCGCACGCTCAGCACTGATGAATCATCATTCATACTCGTTTCCCATCGTCCACAAGCCCGAGAGAGGCATACCAAGCCATTGCAAAACCTCACCGGCCAAGGTAAGCTCGGCATGCTTTGACCTCACGAACTTCGTATTCGCAATAGGCGAACCAGTCGAGCATCTACAAAACGGAGAGGTGCGAGAGCGGCCGAATCGGGCAGTCTCGAAAACTGCTGTCGGGGTAACTCGACCGTGGGTTCGAATCCCACCCTCTCCGCCACAATAGTTCAAGAGAAACGTGGTTTCTCTTGAACTATTGTGGCGAGATCTCGCCAGTTCGCCCCGCAAACTGGCGGATCCGCCGGACCTAATGCAAAAGGTCATAATGTATTATGTGTACATCCTGCTCAATGAAACCGGAACCAAAACTTACACGGGTGTCAGTAACGATATCCCTACCCGCCTAAGAGATCATAACGAGGGTCAAGTGAAATCTTCTCGCCCGTATCGACCATACAGATTGATTCATACTGAGGTCTTTTCAACATTGAGCGACGCACGCAATAAGGAACGATTCTATAAATCCACTACGGGGCGCCGCAAGTTGAAAGACATTCTCTCGTCTAAGCGATAGGCCTCCATTGTTTCTCCGCCTTTTCTCTCAATGCTCTCCGCAGTTCCACCATTGCCAACGTATCCCTCGCACAATAGCGCAGCAGCGACTCTCGAATGGACGCACGTTCCACCCAATCCGTTTCAATAAACACCATGCGATAATATTCGGCTGCAGCCTGGCCTCCCTCTCGAATGACGAGATCGCCATACCCAAGCGACGGCACCATCGCCGGTAACACGGACTTAATCGAATACGATCCATTAAAAGCGGGATGATAATAGTGGCTCTTGATAGCAGGAAGTAGATCCCACAGCCGATTCAGAATCGCTTTACACGCTGATTTGAACTCCGGAAAGGTCTCCGCCAACTGGCGAATGAGCGTTTCCTCATAGCCGGAGTAGACGACAATGCTCCCGGTCTCACCGAGCGATTCGATGAGCGCCTCAACCCAACACCGGCGAGGGTCCGATGCCTCGCCGTGAAGAAACTCCTGATGCATCACCTCACCGGACTCCAATTCAATGTGATTCGACCACTGCACGGGAAGAGACTGGTAGGGCCTGGTGGCGGGAAATCGCGGTCGTGCCAGCATGACGGTTTCCGCGTCGAGATGATGAACGGGGTAGCGGACGGAACGAAGAATCCGCCGCAAGTCCGAAGAAATCCATTCGACATTACCTTTGACCTTATGCTGAACGTCCGACAGCCTTGTTTCGGACGGAATTTCATCGATCGTCATGATGCCCTGTCGGACAAGTTGGCCGGCAAACTCCTTCTTTCCCGGCAGATGAAAAATCCAGCGCTGCGGCTTCTCCTTCGTGCAATGAGACCAAAATGGACACTCATACGGAGTACGACAATGTTGACCTGGCTCGATTTCCGGTGGTCCGGAATTCAGCGCCATTGCCTTCATACCGGCCAATCGTTCTGATACCAACTCTCGTCGAGCTGCCACAACCTCCGAGACGTCTTCAACTGAGAAGAGTCTTTGCAGATCAACTTCCCCGCCTTGATAGAGGTACCCCGTATCGATATGCATCAGACACGTTGCATCAAGACTCACACCGGTTCCTTGTACGACATAGCTTTGTATGGCGAGGTCATCCAGGTGCACATCTTTCACCCTGGTTGACGATTTCACCTCGATCAAACACCAAGACAATCCACGTTCGCCGTTCTGTACGCGCGCTAAAATATCCACGCGCACAAGAACTCCGTCATATTCGAACGCCCCTTCGAAGATGGCTGGGACTGACGGGTCTTGAACCAAGGCAGCGGTCTCTGCGATCGCAGCCTCTCGCTGACGGAATCCCGATTTCACAAGGACGCCGCCGCAAAATCGTTGCCGGGCCAGAATGCCGATTTCGGTCCCCATATCCAGAATCGCCTGCGTCGACGCATCAGGCGGCGTAGCCAGCGCAGGGTGATGCATTTCCAGATACAGACGCTTCAGACATTGCAAGCCTGAGAGATACTTCGATTTTGATAAGCGGGGTGGGGTTGGCCCGAGCGATACGTCGGCTTGAGAACCTATCGTCGTCATACGGTCGAGTGTCCAATCACAGTTTTCTCACTGGGCGCGCCAGGAAAGTCTGTTAGGATACCCCTCCATGACCAACGGTGTCAGTCAGATCAGACGGTCCGTGATGACGCTGGCATTGCCCATCACAGTCAGCAGCTTCCTTCAGCGGGCGGAAGGCATTGTAGCAGTTTTCTTGGTCGGTGGGCTGGGAGCCACGTCGATTGCAGCGGTCGGGTTGGGCCAACTGCTCGCCTTTATCGCGACGACCGTGGTCTCCGGGCTTTCGGTCGGCACCAACGTCATCGTCGCCCAACTGTGGGGAGCTCGCCGGCGGCAAGATGCGGGAGAGGCAGCCCGCCATTTCTTATGGCTCTCCCTCGCGATATCGATAGTCTTGGCCGGGCTTGGGATCGCCGGCAACCGTCTGGTGATGGAACACCTGGGGGCTGAACCAGGCGTCATTGAAATGGCCCTCCCCTATTCAACCCTCATCTTCTTCATCATGCCCTGCACCGTCCTGATCCAAGTGCTCTCGTCCGTTCTCCAGGGAACCGGTGACACCAAGACACCGATGTACGCCATGATCGGCGTCAATCTCCTGCACGTGTTGCTGGCCTACCCACTGATTTATGGACAGTGGGGAGTGCCTTCCATGGGGTTGAAGGGAGCGGCGATGGCTGTCGGCATTGCGGAAACGACGGGTATGCTCTATCTCCTGGTGAAATGCCGCCCTATCGTGAAATCCTCGATGTTTCGCGTTGACCTCATTCGCTCGCTCTGGAATGTCGGAGCATCGGTTTCCGGCGAGCGCATCGTTCAGCAAGCGGGCATTTTCATTTACACCAAACTGGTCTTGCTCTACGGCACCGTCGCCTATGCAGCGCATCAAGTCGGCTTATCGATCGAATCCTTCTCGTTCCTGCCCGGCTATGGGCTCGCGATCGCCGCCGCCACGATGGTCGGCCAGAGCATCGGCGCAGGCAAGTATACGAGAGCCAAACTGGAGAACTGGGAAGCCAACCGAATCGCCCTTGTCATCATGGCCTGTATGGGCATCGTCTTTTTCTTTTTCCCCTACGCACTGCTCCGTGCATTTACAGCCGATGACTCGGTCATCGAACTCGGCACGATGTTTTTAAAAATCGTCGCAGTCTTGCAAATCCCGCTGGCCCTCACCATGGTGCTTGCCGGATCGTTGCGGGGCGCCGGTGACACACGGTTCATCATGGGCGCCACGATCATCGGCATGTGGGGGGTTCGGGTCCCATTGGCTTTGCTGGCTGCGCTCTGGCTGCGCCAATCAGTCTCCTTGATCTGGGCCGCCATGATTGCGGATTGGACCGTACGGATGGGGCTCTTGCTCTGGCGCTATCAGTCCGAACGGTGGCGGAAGATTCAGGTGATTCGATAGCCGTAAGACCGTCATGAGCTTGACTGGCACCGCTCACAGCCCGATGTCCGTTCCGATCACAAGCGCGTCGTTCTGAGCGAATTCTCCGAAACGATGCGCTCAGTAAGTCGGCCTTGCTGAGCGCACATTCTCAACAATCATGCTCCAGCGTGATTAGCCCAATCTCCCATCCCAAGTCCTGAGACCCGAGGCCGCCAATATGGGGGCGTCCCCTTAAACACAGCCACAGCCGCCAACTCTTCCGCCCGATGCGCACCCTCAAAGAGCTGCCAATTTCTACCCCGAACCGGCGCAGCAAGCGTAACGAAGATTCGAGAGCACGCGGGTGGGCCATGAGACTTATACCGCGCTCAACACAATGCACAATACAAGACTTAACCCCGACCTTTCTGCTCATCGGCTCCCAGCTTCATGATGGCACCCTTCCCGCTTTGCTGTTCAATCTAAGAAATGGTCCGAACGAGCGTACGCTTCTTATCGTCTTTTCGGACATAATCCACTACGAATTGAAAGGAATTAATCCAATAGTTTATACCTATGTAGGTCTGGGCAACCTAGCCTGATCTTGGGCTAGAGCGCATCCAAGTCGACCATGCTCTTTACAGGTGGCCCTCCAATACATCCAGGAGCGACAGGCCCTAGCGCATCATAGGGCGAGGCATCCCTACCGGACGGAACGCGAGATCGTTACTCTATCAGCACAGCATTCGCTAAATAGCCGGGAGTACGTCCAAGCCTAGATGCTGCGTACATTCACAGGGAGAATGATGAGATGCAGCACATAACCCTTCGATGGAGTGTCTTTCGGCACGTCACGGTGGTT
>CAYTAS010000099.1:0-11821 GCA_964435885.1 uncultured Nitrospira sp.
GGGTGGAACCTCGGTGGCTTTTTTTATGCCGTGAGTCGTGAATAATGCGGGCTAGGTCTTTCTTCGTTCTGCTCATCTACCAAGTGGTCCCATTGTTTCCTGGAAAGTTTTGTGGTACCAAACGATCAACGATTGTGTGATGAGAGGATGAATGGGAATAAAGAAAGAGTCCGCATCAGGTCCTGATTCGAAATCTTCCGTTCCTCGAGCCAATCCTGAACCAGCCCCAAAGAAGCCGGCCGCCGCTAAAGCGGCAGAGCGGGTCACCGCGGTCGAGATGGGGGCTCGTCAGCGGGAAATTTCCGTCTCGGAATTTTTCACGAAGAACCGGCATTTGCTCGGATTCGACAATCCTCGCAAGGCGTTGCTGACCTGCGTCAAAGAGGCCGTCGATAACGCGCTTGATGCCTGCGAAGAAGCCGGGATTCTTCCCGATGTGACGGTCAAGCTTGAGGTGGTGTCAAATGGTCAACCGGTCGCGGCCAGCCAAGCGAACCGGTTTCGCGTGACGGTCACCGATAACGGGCCGGGCATCGTTCGCCAGCAGATTCCACGAATTTTTGCCAAGCTGCTCTACGGGTCCAAATTCCATCGGTTGCGGATGAGTCGAGGTCAACAGGGGATCGGTATTTCCGCCGCCGGTATGTACGGGCAGCTGACGACCGGCAAGCCGGTGAAAATTATTTCTCGTATCGGCCCCAAAGCCGCCGCACACTTCTTCGAAGTCCAAATCGACACCAAAAAGAACGAGCCGTTGGTTCATGAGAACAAGCAGATCGACTGGGAGCAGCCACGAGGCACCCAAGTGACGCTTGAGGTCGAAGGTAAGTATCAAAAGGGGCGCGCGTCGGTCGATGAATGGTTGGAGCAAACCTCCATCGCCAATCCGCATGTGAAATTGATTTACTGGACTCCCGAGGGGGAGACGAAGGAATATCCTCGGACCTACCATGAGTTGCCGCCTCAACCACGCGAGATCAAGCCGCATCCCTACGGGATCGAGTTCGGCATGTTGCTCAAGATGCTGCAAGATACGAAGAGCCATACCGTCTCCGGTTTTCTCGCGGGCGATTTTTGTCGAGTGTCTGATCAGTTAGCCGATGAAATTTGCAGAGCGGCGAAGATTTCGCCTGATGCGAAACCTCGAGAATTGAAGGGGGCCGTGGCTGAGACGCTGTACAAAACATTGCAAGAGACGAAAATCATGGCGCCGCCGACCAACTGTATTTCTCCGATCGGCGAGAAGGCGATCCTTGCAGGGCTCTATAAACAAATCAAAGGCGAATTTTACACGGCAGTGAGCCGACCGCCGTCGGTCTATCGAGGCAATCCGTTCATCATCGAAGCCGGTCTGGCGTACGGCAATAGGCCTCAGAACCAAAACAAACCGCAACAGCCGGCTATGCCGAAGGCGGAAGGCGAACACGAAGAGGAAGATTCGGAACTGGCCCGCGTGATCCGCTACGCCAATCGGGTTCCCTTGCTGTATCAACAGTCGGCCTGCTCCACGTTTAAAGCCGTGTTGAGCACGAGCTGGAAAAACTACGGCTTGACGCAGTCGCGTGGCGCCCTTCCGGGTGGGCCGATGGTGATCTTCGTCCACATGGCGTCGGTGTGGGTGCCGTTTACCAGTGAGTCCAAGGAAGCGATCGCCGATTACGATGAGATCCAAAAGGAAATCACGCTGGCGCTTCGCGAGTGCGGCCGACGGCTGGGACTCTTCGTGCGCCGACGCGAACGGGCAGCCAGCGAGTTTCGGCGGCGAAATATTTTTGAGCTGTACATTGAAGAAGTCGTCGAGGCCTGCAATCGACTCAAGGGAGGGACGCTGCTGAAACAGAAGCTGAAAGAACAGCTCCAGAAGATCGCGGCCTCTCGCACCGGCGGTCAGAAAACCGACGAAGCCTTGGGTAAGACCGGAGCCGGGCCGGCAGGGCTGCCACATTCCATTATCGTCACAGCTGAGGGAATCGAGGGCGAGACGGCCTTAGCGACGCAGGTCGAGTCGGATCAGGGGCTCGTGGTTCCGACAGCGGAGCTGGACCTTCGCAGAGACACAACACCGGCCGATAAGCCTGCCTTGAAAGAACAACCGGTCAACGAGCGTCATGCTGAGAAATCGCCGAAGAAGGTGGCCATGAAATCTAAGCCGGCCACGCTTTTTTCCGGCAAGTCTGGTTCAACAATGAAGCCTGCCAAGCCGGGTAAGTCCACCGCTACTCGCAAACATAAATAGGACACCATGGCGACCAAAACCAAGAAAACCACGCCGGTTGAGAAGAAGTTGATCGGTCTCGCTGATATGGTGATTCAGTCGGCCGAGCGGTCAAAAGACCCCACGTTTCAAATTCCGATCCGCGCCCTGTCAAACGTGTTCTTCAATGAAAAGAAGGGGCTCATTGAGATGGGCAGTAAGAAGCAGGAGCGGTCGTTTTTCAACGTCGGCATGGCGAAGAGATTTATGCAGACGGTGCTCGTGGCCGATGCGCTTTCCGAGTTGCAACGGGCCGATCTGACCACCTCGCTTCGAGAAATTTATTACCGCACGAAACACACGATCAAAGATTCTCACGAGAACACCTTCGATGCGCAGGACGAATCCGATCCGGTGATCGAAGACCTCGAAGTGTCCCTCGCCGCGCTCAGGGAAGAGCTCCATGTCAGTGCGGAAAACAGAGGCAGCATCGTGGGGCCGGTGATCTTCGGTGATGACGGTGATCGCGTCGATTGCTCGAAGCTGGGGAAGGGCGGATATTCGGTGCCCTCGATTGTCGAGCCGGAGTATCTGGAGATCCGGCGCTGTACGGCAGACTTCGTGCTGCTCATCGAAAAGGGCACGCAGTGGAACCGACTGTCCGAGGATAAGTTCTGGCGTCGTTATAACTGCATCCTACTGACGGGGAACGGTCAGCCTCCTCGTGGCGTGCGGCGCTTGGCCTGCCGGCTGCACGAGGAACATCGGTTGCCGGTCTATGTGCTGGTTGATAACGATCCCTGGGGGTACTACATCTATTCCGTCGTCAAGCAAGGCTCGATCAATCTGGCCTTTGAGAGCCAACGGATGGCCATTCCCAAAGCCAAGTTTGTGGGCCTGTCGAGCGCCGATCCGGAGAACTATGAACTGCCGCGCAATGTCGGCATCAAGCTGAATGAAAAGGATATCGCGCGCGCCAAGGAATTATTGAACTACCAGTGGTTCAAGAAGCCGGCTTGGCAGGCGGAGATTAAACGCATGCTGGCCAGCGGATTGAAGTACGAACTCGATGCGTTGGCCAACAAAGATTTTCAGTACCTGACGAAAAAATACCTGCCCAAGAAACTTCAGGAACGGGATTGGCTCGACTGATTCCGATTCCTCGAACGAGCTCGACGCAGCACCCATGAGGACCTTACCCGCGTGGACGGCGCCTCTTCGTGACTGGCAAAACCGTGCTTTGGCGGCGGTCTGTAGCCATGAGGCCAAGGATTTTCTGGCGATGGCCACGCCTGCGGCGGGAAAGACACGCTTCGCGTTGCGGGTTGCCCATGAGTTCATGACGAAGCAGGCTGCAGTCAGGGTGCTGGTGGTCTGCCCGACCAATCACCTTCGAACGCAATGGTCGGAGGCTGCCGGCAAGGTGGGATTACAGCTCGATCCGACACTGACCAATGAACAGACATCCGAAGCGCCTGACTATCACGGCGCCGTAGTCACCTATCAGCAAGTCTGTCTGGCTCCGGCGAGCTTCCAACGTGTGTGCAAGAGCAAGAAGACGCTGCTCATCTTCGACGAGTTGCACCATGCCGGCGACGGGAAAAACTGGGGAAAAGCTCTGCGCACGGCATTCGAGTCGGCGATCTTTCGACTGATTCTCTCCGGCACCCCGTTCCGTTCTGACAACAATCCGATCCCGTTTATTCGGTATGAGCACGGAGAAAGCCGGGCTGATTACGCCTACGGATATACCGACGCGATCCGCGACAATGTCTGTCGGCCGATCGTGTTTCCGAGCTACGAAGGCGAGCTCAGCTGGTTGTCCGATGGCCGCGAGCATCAAGCGACGTTTGAGGACGGGTTGACGTTCGATCGGCAGCGCGAACGGCTAAAAACAGCGCTCCTCCAAGAAACCTGGCTTGGACCGGTGATCACCGATGCCCATGCCCAACTCACCCGCCTTCGTCAGCAGGAACAACCTGATGCCGGTGGTCTGATCGTGTGCATGGATCAAGAACATGCTCGCTGGGTTGCTGATCTCGTCGGGCGCATCGTCGGCACGAAAGCCGCCATCGCCGTGTCGGATGATCCCGCCGCTTCGCGCACGATCGAGGAGTTTGCCGGTCACAAAAAGCAGCAGTGGCTTGTGGCGGTGAACATGGTGAGCGAGGGCGTTGATATTCCACGACTCCGTGTCGGCGTCTACGGCACGAACGTCGTCACGGAAATGTATTTCCGGCAGGTCGTCGGTCGGTTCGTCCGGATGCAGGAGGGACTTCCGAAACCGCAACGGGCTTGGCTGTACCTGCCGAAAGATCCGATCCTGGTGCATTATGCCAAACAGATCAAGGCGGAACGCGATCATGTCTTAGAAGACATCATGCCGGCAGGGCAGCGAGACCTGTTTGGCCGTGTGACGGTCTCGACCAATGAATATATGCCGCTGATGGCCGTGGCCAGGATGGATAGCCTGATCGGCGAAGACGAGACGCGTGGAGAGGGCGATGGAGTTGCCGTTCCAGAACCGGCGGTATCACTCCATGCGCAAAAGCAAGACTTGCGAGATCTTCACCGATTGCTCGTCGGCACGGTCGCCAGAAATAGCGGAATTGATCATCGACGACTCAATGCGGAGCTGATCGCCCGCACCGGGAGCCGCGTCGACCAAGCGACGGTCGAGCAACTGAAAAAACGTATTCAATTGCTGGAGAAGTGGAAAGAACGGGGGTATGACGGAAAACGGTGAGAGGTTCTTGCGGTAGCTGACCGGTTCATGGCGACTTCTTTTTATCGAACAAGATGGTCCCAAAGAGAGAGGAGACGGGAGAAACGCATAAATCGCGCAACAAAGAGCAGAAATAAGACTCAGTGAGACGCTCCTAAGACGGTCACGAACCTCGGCACTCCCATCAAGCACGACATCGGTATCGCCACAGACAGTAACATAAGAAATGGACCGCCCTCGGCCAAGGCGGTTACCTGGATCGCTGAATCTGACGCATCTTCAAAGCCGATTGCATGGCTCAACAACTCGACCATTGAACAGGATGACAACACGCACTACAATCAAGGAGGATTATTTATTCGGTTGAGTCGGTGTCCAATAGGATTGGCATGACGCGCATCAGGACCCCGTTCGGCATCGGATGCTGCTCGGAAAGGAACCGGAAGTTGAGATCTCGATATCTGATCGCTGTATGCGGATTGCTTCTCGCATCGCCCGGTCATGCGGCTGGGCCCATGGCCGCGCAAGTGTGTAACCAACTATCGGATCCTTCGCTGGTTTCCGTTCAGGCCACAATGGGCACAGGTGAAGGCTGCGCGTGGCAATGGCCGAACGGTCAGGCGCTATCGATGTATGTGCATATCGATAAACAAGACGAAGCGGTAGCGGCCATGAAACAGGTGATGGAGACCAACTTGCAGAACCCCGCCTTCAAACGAACGACCTTCCCGGTCTGTACGGGAGGTGACATGGTAGTCGCCGATTTCAAGAACAAAAGCGGTCCCGGCGGAGCGGGGTACACACGATGCTCCGGGTTTGTGCTGACCTTCGGTTTTCAGGGAGTCGATGCTGAAAAGCAATTACCGAAAGTCGCCAATAAACTTTCCGGCACACCCTTCAGCCGCTGACGATGATCGTACGAGTTGGACGATGATAAGGGGCCAGGACTTGAGATCTGGAGCGAATCACCTTGAGTCCGAACAGGGAGCGGGTGCAGGCGCGGGGGGAGGGGTTGTTGTCCGATGAGCACGTCACGGTCGATGGCGCCCTGCTCGATGCCCGGACATCGCTCAATTACTCGGTCAACATCATCAGCCCTGGTATCTTCAAAGCACGGACGGCGCTGCGAATGACGTCGATGACTTGGGGCCTTGTAAATCCTCGCCGCCAGGCGAGCCCGACACGACGACCAGGCACCGGGTCCGCCATCTTGATCGCGACCAAACGATTATTGCGGTATTTTGATGTCAGCGCGCTACAAGGCATCACCGTAATCCCAAACCCAGAGACGACCATCTGGCGGATGGTTTCCAGGGAGTTCCCCTGCCAACCTTCCGTATCCGACCGACTCAGTTCAGGGCAGGTCTCCAGCACTTGTTGACGGAAACAATGTCCGGCGTGAGGTAGCAGGACCTTCTGGGAGGCCAATTGACTGGAATCGATCACTTTTCCCTTTCGCCAGGGGTGCCCGGTGGGAACTAAGATCTGAAATGGTTCATCGTATAAGGCGCTTGTGAGAATTCCCGCCTCCTCGAAGGGAAGCGCAATCATGATCACATCGAGCTTCCCATTCTTCAACATCCCGACCAGGTTCTGAGTGAGATTTTCCTCCAGCTCCAGCGGCATCTTTGGTGCACGCGCATTCATGAGCGGGACCAAATCCGGAAGGATGTACGGCCCCACCGTGGCGATGACGCCGAGCCGCAAGAGTCCATTCAATTGATCTTTGCCTTGAGCCGCGATGAGTTTGATTTGCTCCGCTTCTTCCAGCACACGCTGCGCTTGATGGACGATTTGCTCTCCGAGTGATGTCAGCTCAACCCGGTTCTGATGCCGCTCGAAAATCGCTGTGCCCAATTCCTCCTCCAGTTTTTTGATCGCAAGGCTCAAGGCTGGTTGAGTCACAAAAGTCTTTTCAGCGGCACGGCCAAAGTGCCGTTCCTGCGCCACTGCGACAAGGTAGTGTAATTCGCTCAGAGTCATTGGTCAGGCAGCCGATAAGTATAGTTTATGGTAAGAGTTTATATTACCAATTAGACTTATCATCAAGGGCCGGTTATCTTGTGTTCAAGCACCTGAAGAAACTGCAACACATTTTAAACCACCGGGAGGAGATCATGAAAGTCAAAGCCATGTTGATATCAGGACTCTTGTCGATAGTGGCTGCAACCGGTGTCGTGAATGCCACTGAGCGTGTTGCTTCTCAGCCAAATGGAATCGGTAACCATGCGCGTATCGGACACGGAGGATCGACCTATGGCTTCAGCCATTAGGCCACGATGATAGTTCGACGATTGAGGAGATAGTATGAGTCATGATATGACAGGCCCGGATGTCGGGCCTGTCACTGAAGGGGGGGGTATGGGAAAAACTCAAAATCAGAAAAGCGCACAGGGCCGTAACGGTTCGCACATCGATCTTGGAATAGAGCCCTCACAACGAAAAGCTATCGCAGAAAGGTTGGCTAAAGTCCTGGCGGATACCTATACGCTGTATCTCAAGACGCACAATTTCCATTGGAATGTGACCGGACCGATGTTTCAGACGCTTCACCTCATGTTCGAGCAGCAATACAATGAGCTGGCATTGGCGGTCGATTTGGTTGCCGAGCGTATCAGGGCCCTGGGACATCCCGCGCCGGGAAGTTATGCTCAATTTTCCAAACTCTCTTCCATTTCCGAGGCCAGTGGAGTGCCTAAGGCGGAAGACATGATTCGCCAATTGGTCGAAGGGCAGGAAGCGTTGGTGCGGACATTGCGGAATGTCTTTCCAACGGCTGAGAAATCTTCGGATCAGGTGACGATTGATCTGCTGACTCAGCGATTGCAGGTGCATGAAAAGACGGCGTGGATGCTGAGAAGCCTGCTGGAGTGATATGATGGGTGGCAATGGCCTCGACGGATAGTGAGGCATTATTCGAAGGGCCGCTGTGAGTCAAAAGAGGAAGCGGCGAGGGAACAGAGAGTCACCGATTACCCAATAGTCTGCAGAAGGAGGGTGTGATGACGAGAAAGAAGATATTCAAGAGGGCAGTGTTGAATGGAACGGTTGTGTTTGGGATCGCTCTTGCCACGCCTCTTATGCCGATGTCAGGCGAACAGGCCATTGCCGGAGAATCTGCGGGCGGATCCTATACCTTACCGACCCATCAAGGGCTGGAAGATCCCAATACCTTTGTGCCGGCGGACAATCCCCTCACGAAGGAGAAAGTGGAGTTAGGGCGCATCCTCTTCTTTGATAAGCGGTTATCAAAGAATAACACCATTGCCTGCGCCAATTGCCACATGGCAGAAAAGGGATTTGCAGACGGCATGCCGGTATCGACGGGTATTAATGGGCTCAAGGGTGGACGCAGCGCGCCCGTGTCGTTCAACCGAGTGTATAGCAAGGTTCAGTTCTGGGATGGACGGGCGGCCACGCTGGAAGATCAATCGATCGGACCCTTCACTAATCCGGTCGAACATGGATTCGCCAACCATGACGAGATGGTCGCCAAGATGAAGAAAATTCCTGGATACCGGAAGCTCTTTCAAGAGGTCTTCGGCCGCGAAATCGTGATTGAGGATGTCGGTCGCGCGATCGCCAGTTTTCAACGGACCGTGCTGTCCGGGAACAGTGCCGTGGACAAGTTCGATGTCGGGGGCGATGAAAATGCATTGAACGATTCCGCGAAACGCGGCCTCGAACTGTTCCGTGGAAAAGCTCGTTGTACCCGATGTCATTCAGGGTTCAATTTTTCAGACGAGAAGTTCCATAACATCGGTATTGGGTGGGACACCAATACGGTGGATCTCGGCCGATACATGGAAACAAACAATGCGGAAGATATCGGTGCCTTCAAGACTCCGACATTGCGGGAAATCGCCCGCACCGCGCCGTATATGCACGATGGTCGATTCAAGACCTTGGAAGAAGTGGTGAATTTCTACAACCAGGGTGGGGTTAAGAATCCACATTTGGACAATACGATCATCCCACTGGAGATGACCGAACAAGAGCAGCAGGATCTCGTGACGATGCTCAAGTCGCTCAACGGAGAAGGCTGGCAACACGTCTCGGCGCCGAAGTCGTTTCCGAAGTAACGCAACGTCATAGAAGGCGAGTCTAACGGAGGGCCTTCCTCGACCATCGGTCGAGGAAGGCCCTTTCTCATTGCTCAGCTCGGCAAAGAGGGAGCGGTGAATTGCGCAAGGTAGCGACGCAGAATGGCTTGCTCGATGCGTGAGCGCCCACGGTCGGGAGCCGGGAATCGAAGCACGAGATGCATCTTGCCGGACTCCGGTAATTGAATCGTGATGCGTGGTTCCGGAGAGGGGGCCTCCAACAGATTGGCCTGCTCGAGGAGCTTCATTTGCCGGACCGCTTCGTCCATGAAGGGGGCGCATTCGTGCTTGGCTGCCTCCAGCAAAGCCCGTTCCGCCCTCTGCCAATCTTCATCGCTCTTGACCGGAACAGTCAAGGTGTAGAGCCCGTATTCCTGTTGCGGATTCTCTTTGACCAGTGGGTTGGTGAACAGCAAACTGTTGGGGAAGACGGTCACGCGTCCCGTATACAGGTGAGCGGATTGCCCGGGTCCGATCTCCAATAACTTGGTTGCGAAGGCATCGTAGTCCAATACCACCCCGCGATGGCTGGCGATCTGGATCCGATCGCCGACGGTGTAGACCTTGCTACTGACTCGAAACGCTGCGCCGCTCCAGCAGAGAATCAGCTCTTTCGTTGCCAAGACCAACGCGGCGGCCAGTGCGACGATGGAGACCGCAAAGGCCTGCAGCTCGTGCGCCCAGATAATCACCAGACCGATGAGAAACGCCAAGACGACCGAATTTCTGGTCGTGACCACCCATCGGCGTTTCGACTCCATGGAGTACGCCGGATTGTGAGACAGCCAACGGACGACGAGCGTTCTGATGATGAGTAAGACCAGCAGGAGGATGAGAGACTTCACGCCGTCGAAGGCCACCGCGCTGTCGATTGGGAACCATTCGCCTGACATCACGACCTTCCTTTACTTCGATATCAGCGTCTCGCGGGTTCCCGGAACGCATTCCTCTCGTTTCCATTGCTTGAGGACCTTTTCTTCGGAGAAGGTCATCAGATACCGATAGCAATACAAGGTCGGTTTGGCTCCCCCCTCTGCTCCTCTCCCCATCAAGTTCGTGACTGAATGAGAGGCGTCCGCGACGAAGGTGGAATTCCACGGTGTGAGTTCCTGTTCGCTGAGCGCAAACCGATAGGTCCAGAGGCTGTCTCCGCCGAGGGCCGGGGTCTTAGCGCTATGCGGAGGACCTAGCCTCTCGTGAACATCTTCTTGCGTCAACCGACCGACCCCTTTCTTGAGATAGGTGTCTTGCCAGGGGCCTCCACAGCCGCTGATGCCGATCAGCATCGCGATGAGCAACACACCCGATATACTGGAAAGCACTCGGTTGATAGCGGACGAAATCAAGATCGGCATGCTGAGGCATACGCTACACCGGACGACCGGTAAGTGCAACTCCACGAGCCCTTTGGAGCCATCCCCCTTCCGCTCGACACACCGGTGTGGAGAGTCGGGAACGGCATCGGAGGTAGGCTGGATTTAGCCGAGCATTTTCGGTACCTTTAATTCACGAGGCAACGATATGGGTATTCGACGAATTCTCGGCCTACTGCTCACAGGGATCTGTGCCCTGTCTCTTACGGGCGAGTCCACATCGGCGACTGAAAGTCGAGCCGCGAAACCCAAATCGCCCGAAACGATCTTGCTGAAGCCTGGCACGTTCTCCATCCCAGCGAGATCTCCTGGTTCCGATAGGGACCACAGGACGAACGATAAGAGTAGACCGGTGACGAACGCGACTACTCAGACAGCGCATGCAGAGTCGAGCGACCGTGACCATCTTGGGAAAGACGGCGCGCCGATGGTGCTGGTGCCGTCGGGTGATTTCATCATGGGCACCGACAAGGGGGACGAGGACGAAGCGCCGCTGCATCGTGTCCACATCACCGCATTTTATATCGATAAATTCGAAGTGACGAACGCACGATTCGCCAAGTATGTCGAGGCCATTCAAAGTGAGCCGCCCTGGGGATTTTCGGATAAGGAAACACCGGTGATCCACGCCGATCGCCCGGTGCGATGGGTGAACTGGATGGACGCAATGGGGTACTGTCTGAGGGTCGGCAAGCGGCTTCCCACCGAGGCGGAATGGGAAAAGGCCGCGCGTGGGACCGACGAGCGGATGTATCCGTGGGGCAATGATCCACCGACCCCGGTCCATGCCGTCTATGGGTTGAAGGAAGGTGGCGCGGAGACGGTGTCGGTCATCGGGAATCATCATATGGGTCAGAGTCCGTACGGCGCACAGGATCTGGCCGGCAATCTGTATGAATGGGTGATGGACTGGTATTCCGAAGACTATTATTCGAGCTTTATTAATAGTCCGGCGGTGAATCCACGTGGACCGGTCGAAGGGACGGCGAAAGTTCAACGCGGTGGGTCGTACCTCAATACACCGTATCGGTTGCGGACGACGTTTCGCACCAAAGCCGATCCGACCGAGCAGGATCACAATGTCGGCTTCCGGTGCGCGCAAGAGGCGCTGAAACAGCCGTAACGGCACGGGCCTCTCGCGCACCTGCTCATCGTTCAAGTTCCGCATGAGGGCTGCAAGCCGTCAGGAGATGGCAGTTCTCACGCTGACCAGGGAGGCGTTCAGTGAAACACTATCGTGTGAAGCCCGGTGCAAAACTGTCGTTCAAGCAGTACGATCCGGACGATACCGGTGAGTACAAGAAAAACGCGCAGGGAAAGGGGCGCGCCAAAGCGGAAACGGCCAAACTCATTGCGAAGCTCGATGGACTACAAGAACGGCTGTATGCCAATGCAACACGTTCACTGCTTATTGTTCTGCAGGGGA
>CAYTAS010000100.1:0-11715 GCA_964435885.1 uncultured Nitrospira sp.
GCAACTCGTCGCTGAATATGCAGAGCGATACGGTCTCTCCGCGGTTTCGCTCCGGTTGCCCATGGTGTATGGTCCGACGAAAAGAGGGAATCTCTATCGAATGATCGAAGCAATCGACAAGGGCCGATTTCCTGCCTTGCCCCGTCTCCCCATGGTCCGGAGCCTCTTGCACGTCCAACATTTCGTGCAGGCTGTGTTGCTGTGCCTTCGTACGCCGCGTTTTCAACGCCCGGCATACATTGTTGCGGATTCCCACCCCTATTGCGTGACTGATCTCTATGACTGGCTGCGAGCAGGGTTGGGCAAATCACCTGCGAGATGGCGAGTTCCCCTCTGTGTCCTCAGGGGAGGTGCCCGGGCCGGCGATGTGTTCCAACGAGTCAGTGGAAGGCAAAGTCCCCTGTCCTCGGATCGTCTGACGAAGCTCATCGGCGGCGCGTGGTATAGTGCCGCGGCTATGACAGATGAATTGGGATATCAGGCGACGCACTCATTCGCGGAAGCGGTTCCTGAGCTGATCGATTTTTACCGTCAAACTGAAACGGTCGGATCCGCAACGAGTCCGAATAGAGAGGACTGTCTTGTCGGATAATGTACAAGGAATGCACATCGGGATGGTCGTATTTCCGGCCCTCTTAGCCTTGGTATCGGCTTGGTGGATCACCAAAATCTTGTGTTCGCCGAAGTCGTTTCTTTCGATATTCGCCCATCCGAATGATCGCACCTTGCATTCCACACCGACGCCGCAGACGGGGGGGGTAGCCGTCATTGCAAGCGTGGTGATCGCACTTGTGGCGACTGCGAGCGTTCTGGCCGTTACACAGCCCGTTAAACCACTGCTGCCGAAAGGGTTCGGCTCGGGTAGCCTATGGATTGTAGTATCCATGCTCCTTGTTTTTGCAGTGTCCTTCATCGACGACTGTAGAGGGCTTCCGGCGAGCCTCCGATTAGGTGTGCAGGCCGCTGCGGCATTGATCATTGTTGTCGGCGTTGGGCTGACATTGTTATCCATTCCGATACCGGGAGGACCGACCATCCTGCTGGGGATAGCCGCAGTTCCGGTGAGCGTGCTCGTCCTGCTCTGGATGGCGAACCTCTACAACTTCATGGACGGCATGGACGGTTTTTCGGGTGGGATGACAGCCATCGGCTTCGGATTTCTGGCTTATTTTGGATGGGTGGCCGGATCTCCGGTCATGCTTATGATCGCCGTATTTGTCGCAATGAGCGCTCTAGGTTTTCTCGTCCATAATTTCCCACCGGCTCGTATCTTCATGGGGGATGCCGGCAGTATCACGGTCGGTTTCGTGGCGGGGACGTTGATACTCCTAGGAGTTCGCGATGGGATATTTGAGTTGTGGGTTCCGATCATCCTCTTTTCCCCATTTATCTTGGATGCGACGATAACCTTGATACGACGAGCGCTCCGTTTCGAGAAGATCTGGATGGCTCATCGTCAACACTATTATCAACGGATTGTTTTAAGCGGATGGAGCCACCGTCGGACCGTGCTCGCCGAATATGGAGTCATGACCGCATGTGGAGGGCTGGCCGTTCTCCATCATCACGCACCGGAACAATGGCGACTGGTCATTCTTGCTGTATGGTCGGCCGTGTTCTTATTGTTGTCGATGCTCGTTCATAGATTGGAACGGAAGAAAGCGGCCACGTTCCATGTCGAGGATCCGAAGGTCCTCAGTGGAAAGAAAAAGTCAGTACCTGTCACCGCCGAGGACTCTTCGAGGGAAACCGTCGAAGTATAGCGTGATCGTGCCTCAATTCTCTGCAGTTCAATCCAGGACACGGAAAGATCTCTTGCGCTTGGCAGTGCAGTTGCGCGATGAAGGCCGACTGTTCCACCGCGGAAACGATGAAATGGAGGATTTATTCCGGGGTAGCATCGATCGGTTCTGCGAGATTGCCGCCACGCTCAGCGGAGCCAAACGGGTCCTTGATGTGGGGGCGGGGCAGGGACTATTGCTGTCGTTTCTTGCTGAACTCGGCCACGAGTGTCATGCGCTCGATGTCAAAGATCAGCCCTCCATGTATCCGGATACGTATGGGAAAGACGTTAGGTTTCAGCTTTGCAACGTGGAGGCCGATGCGATTCCCCATCCTGACGAATCATTCGATGCCGTGGTGTGTTGCCAGGTGCTCGAGCATTTTTCGCATTCGCATCTCCCCGCAGTGCTGGAGATGAGGCGAGTGCTGCGACCGGGAGGGGTGCTGGAAATTGATGTGCCGAACGTGGCGAGCTTCCGAAACCGCCTTCGGTTGTTGCGGGGAAAGCATATCACGTATGACTATGCCGCACACTATCTCCATGCGACCCCCATCTTGTACCAAGGCATGTCGTATTACCCGCTTCGACACAATCGTGAGTTCACCAAAGGTGAGCTGGAATTGCTGCTGGATTCGTCGGGGTTCCGACGATACAAGGTCTCGTTCCTGAAGTCCCGGCGCTACCGCGAGGGGATTCAAAGAATGCGCTCAGTGGGGACGGCGGTGAAAGACATGATTCCGTCCCTTCGAAAGTCCTTGATTGCCTTTGCGTACAAGTGATGAATTGGACGAGGGACAGGGTCCGGACGGAGGCAAGGCGAGCTGCAGGCTGGACGACGGTTGCGCTCGGATTCACCATTCCGATGTGGGTGGTGGCGGATAGTATTCTTGTCGTCCTCCTCGTGCTGTGCTGGGCCGCTTGTGGCCAGTGGCGCGAAAGATTTCGCCGAATCATCGCGAATCCTGTGGCCTTGAGCGCCCTGTTGTTGTTTGGGTGGGTGCTCGCGGGCGCTTTTTGGGGATTGGGGTCTCTTGATGAACGACTGCTGGCCGTGAAGAAATACGCCGACCTCTTGCTGATCCCGCTCCTGATTTCGCTGGCGATTGATGACCAAGAACGAAATCGCGCCCTATTAACCCTTGCCGCGTCGTTGGTCGTGACCTTGGTGTTGTCGCTTGTTTTGAGTACGGGATTCCTTCTCTCAAACAGCGTCACTCTCAGTTGTAATCCAGCTAATCCCTGCGTCTTCAAGAAGCATACGACTCATAACGTGCTGATGGCATTTGGCGTGCTGTTGTTCGTAGTCTTAGCCTGGAGATCCCAAGACAAATGGGTACAACGGGGCTGGGGGCTTGCTTCAATCTTGGGGGCGATCAATGTCGTGATGGTGCATGGCCGAACCGGGTATGTCGTGCTGGCCGGACTGGCCATGCTGATCTTCGCGGCTTTCTACGGATGGCGAGGAATGTTCGCAGCGATTGTGGTGCTCAGCGTGTCATTCTCGGCTGCGTACCAGGTTTCGCCTTCTTTCCACGAACGGGTGAATCTCACCGTCTCGAGTGTGACAGAGTGGAATCCCGAGGTGGCTGTCGTGGAGGATGCGGTAGGCTGGCGATTGGAATATTTTTATCACACGGCTGAGATCATTCAGGATCACCCAGTGATGGGTGTCGGTACGGGAGGGTTTGTTCCAGCGTACCGAGCGCGTGTGGAACAGGCCGGGTTCGATGTCCCTCCTCATCCTCACAATCAGTACCTCTTTATCATGGCGCAAGTCGGCACCATCGGACTTGGCTTGCTGCTCTGGCTCTTTGCGCAACAGTGGCGTTCGACCGCGCGAATCGAAGACGCTACCTATCGATTGCTTGCCAAAGGGCTCGTGGTGACCATCGTGCTCGGGAGTTTTTTTAACCCGTTTCTGGTGGACCATACCGAGAAGCTGCTCTATTGCTGGTGCTCCGGTCTGATCTATTCGGGGATTGATTCGCGAGGTGATGAGAGAGTATGAGCCTTTCGGCGTATATCATTGCCTACAACGAGGCCAAGAAAATTGCCGATGCAATTACCACTGTGCTGTGGGCGGATGAAATTCTCGTGGCCGATTCCGCCAGTACCGACGAGACCGCCAAGATCGCACAGGAGTTGGGAGCCCGCGTCGTTCAGATCCCGTTTCAAGGATTCGGCCATCTCCGCAATCAAGCCATCAAGGCCTGTACGCATGAATGGATTTTCAGTCTCGACACGGATGAACAATGCACGCCGGAAGTGCGCGACGAAATTCTCGCGATGCTTGCGGGAAGTCCTCGTCATGACGCCTACCTTGTCCCAAGACAAAATTACTTTATGGGACGGTGGATCAAGCATTCCGGCTGGTACCCAAATTTTCGCCAGCCGCAACTGTTTCGAAAAGGGGCGATGAGATACGTGGAATCTCCCGTCCATGAAGGATACGAGCTCTTGACCGCCAAGCCGGTCGGTCGGTTGAGTCATGCGATTTGGCAGATCCCGTTCAGAGACTTTGAAGAGGTTGTAAGAAAAGCTAATCGCTATTCCTCGCTCGGGGCGCTCAAGCTTGCCGATCAACGGGTGACGATGGGGACGGCCTTGTTTCACGGCCTCTGGTCGTTTCTGAAACATTACGTGGCGAAGCGAGGGTTTTTGGACGGCTGGCCTGGCTTTGTTATCGCCTTTGGCAATTTCGAAGGGACCTTCTATCGGTACGCCAAGCGATTTGAACAACAGGAAATGTGGCCGCTTCCCAAACAACACCCGCTCCGAAGACATGACAACGCACCATCGAAATGAAAACGGCGGTGATCGTGACGACATACAATCGTCCCGATGCGCTGGCGGTTGTGCTGGATGGCTATTGCGGGCAAAACGATCAAGACTTCGGGCTTGTGGTTGCAGATGATGGTTCAGGGGAGGAGACGGCAGAGGTTGTGCGGCAATTTTCCCGGCGTGCTCCGTTTTCCGTCACGCATATTTGGCACGAAGATCGAGGTTTTCGAGCAGCCGCAATCCGTAATCGGGCCCTTGCGTCGACGAGCGCCGACTACGTGATCTTCACGGATGGAGACTGTATCCCCTCTCGCCATTTCGTGCGGGTTCATAAGCAACTGGCTGAACCAGGGTACTTCCTCGGGTCGAATCGTGTGTTGCTTTCCTCCCACCTGACGAGTCGTGTCTTGCACCGACAACTGCCGATTCATACGTGGAGCTCAACCGAGTGGGTACTGTGCTGGTCGAAACGAGAAGTCAATCGGCTGCTCCCTCTGATGAGATTGCCTGATGGCCAGTTTCGAAAATGGACACCGGATCGTTGGCAAGGCATCAAAACTTGCAACCTTTCCGCATGGCGCGCAGACTTGATTCGCGTGAATGGATTGGATGAATCGTACGAGGGATGGGGCCTGGAAGATTCCGACCTCGTCATTCGGCTGCTCCATGCCGGAGTGAAGCATAAGAATGCGCGCTTCGCTGCGACTGTGTTTCATTTATGGCATCTCGAGCGGGATCGCTCGCAGCTGCAGGCTAATCAGGAGCGTCTGCAATACCTCTTGAAGTCAAGCGCGGTCAGGGCCACGATAGGTCTCGATGAGCTTAGGCGTGGTTGATGTCGATCGGCTCTTGTTCTTGAAGGAAGTCAGTCTTTTAATTGCACGCCGTGGGCGAGTCGCACGATGAGTCGAGACATCAACAGTGCATTAATCGTCTGTACCCGTCGAATCGGGGACGTGCTCTTGACCACACCCGTCATCCGCTCGCTCAAAGCTGCGCAACCGCATCTCATGATCGACATGCTGGTCTTTGAAGGAACTCAGGATATCGTCTCAGGCTACCAGGATCTACGAAATGTGTGGACCATTCCTGAACGTCCATCGGCTGGGGCCCATCGCGATCTGCTTCGTTCGATCTGGCGTCGCTATGATGTCGCGATCTCGGTGTTAGCCGGGGATCGACCGACGGTTCATGCCTGGATTGCCGGCCGGTATCGCATAGGGACTCTGTTGCCGGATAGGAAATCATGGTGGAAGCGAAGGTTGCTTCACGAATGGGTGCCGTTCGATAACGTGCAGACCCATACTGTCGCCATGAATCTTCGCTTGTTGGCTCCCTTGGGCGTCGAACCGATTGGGACTCCTGTCGTGAGTTGGACTCGCGAAGATGAAGAGACCGCTGTTCGCATGTTTCCTGGCGTACGTAATTCGGAGCGGTATGCGGTGTTGCACGTCTCGCCGAAATTTTCCTATAAGACGTGGACGGTAGCCGGGTGGATCGCACTTGGTCGGTGGTTGATGGAGCAAGAGATCACCGTCGTGGTTGCGGGAGTGGAATCAGCGGAGACGGCGTACTGTACCAAAATTATCCAGGGGTTGCCGGGCGCCGTCGATCTTGTCGGTCATGTGTCGCTCCCGGCGCTTGGCTGTCTCCTCAGCCGTGCCGCATTATATGTTGGAACGGATACCGCCGTGAGCCATATGGCGGCCGCCGTCGGCACGCCGTCGGTGGTGTTGTTCGGACCGTCGAATCCGGTGAAATGGGGACCTTGGCCGAAGGACTTTCCTCCGACAACCGACAGCCCATGGCGCAGGCATGGGTCGCAGCGGCAGGGAAATGTGTTCCTTCTGCAAGGGGAAGGAGATTGTGTGCCTTGTCTCGGTGAAGGTTGCGACCGCCACATCGAGAGCCTGAGCGAGTGTCTTCAACAACTTCCTGTGTCTCGTGTGATCCACGCCGCCGAAACCATGCTGGGAGTGCGCGAGTGCCTCGCCTCGACTTCGAGTCTCATATGAAATCTAAAGCCCATCTGTTTCATACCCTTGCCGACCGCTATGGAAACACGGTGCTCGCCTACCGGTCGGTCCTGGTCATCAGCGCGCAATTGATCCTGATTCTTGCGGCGAACGTGACCGCCTTCATGCTTCGATTTGATGGAGATATTCCTCCTGAATATCGGCAGGTGATGTGGGATCACATCCCTGCCGTGTTGCTGATATTCGGTTCCGGCCTGTGGTTGTTTGGAACGCAGAGCGGGCTGTGGCGATACGTCGGTCTCTATGATATTGGGAAGATCATTGTCGCCTCTCTGACCGGTGCCGGGGTCTTTTACCTGCTCCTCCATGTGGTCGGTGGAGTCAGCCAGTATCCTCGATCCGCCATCATTTTAACCGGTCTGTTGAACGCGTTGTACTTGGTCGGCATCCGGCTGGCGGTGCGCTGGTTCAAGGAGCGTTTGCGAATGGTCGGGCCGACCGCCCGAAGAGCGTTGATTATCGGCGCCGGGAACGCGGGCGAGCTGCTTGTGCGAGATATGTTGTCAGGTGGAGACTATGACTGCCGTCCGGTCGGATTTTTGGACGATGATCCTGTCAAGCGCAAGATGAGGATTCATGGGATTCCGGTCGTGGGAGCGATCGCTACGATCAAGGAGGCTTCGGAGAAGTTGGAGGCCGACGAGATCATCATCGCCATTCCATCGGCTTCAACCACAGTCATGCAAAACATTCTGACGGCGTCGGAAGGCTGTACGATTCCGATTAAGACCTTGCCCAGTGTCAAACGCTTGCTCGATGATCCGGTCTCTCTCCGACAGGTGAGGCCGATGAATCTCGACGATTTGTTACAGCGTGAGCCGGTCGAAACGGATCGCCACGAGATCAGCCCTCTGATCAGGGGGAAGGTCCTGCTCGTGACAGGAGCCGGGGGATCGATCGGATCGGAACTGTGCCGACAAATCGCCCAGTACAAGCCTCGCTCACTAGTCCTGTTTGAGCGGTATGAGAATGCTCTCCACTCGCTCATGTTGGAGTTGGAAGCGGGATTTCCGGATGTGAAGATCCTTCCGGTCATCGGAGATGTCACGGTGCCGGACCGCGTGGCGGAAGTCTTTCATCATGCCAACCCCGATATCGTCTTTCACGCTGCAGCTCACAAGCATGTTCCCCTCATGGAGCTGAACCCCAAGGAAGCCATTCGTAACAATATTCTGGGGACTCGTGAGGTGGCTGAAGCGGCCCTGAGGCACGGTGTGGATCGATTCGTGCTGATTTCGACCGATAAAGCGGTCAATCCATCGAGCATCATGGGCGCCACTAAACGGGTTGCCGAGCATCTGATGCAGGAGTTCAATCAAGAAGGCCTGACCAAGTTTACCGTGGTGCGGTTCGGCAACGTGTTGGGAAGCAACGGGAGCGTGGTGCCGCTGTTCTATGATCAAATTCGCCGAGGCGGACCGGTTACCGTGACCCATCCGGAGATCAAACGTTTCTTTATGACCATTCCGGAAGCCGTGCAACTGGTTCTGCACGCGAGTGTCATTGGGAAGGGCGGAGAGGTGTTTGTGCTCGATATGGGGGAACAGGTCAGGGTTGCCGATCTTGCGAGGAACATGGTCGTCTTGGCCGGCCTGGTCCCGGGTAAAGATGTTCAGATTGTCTTTACCGGCCTACGGCCTGGAGAGAAGCTCTACGAAGAACTGTTCGAGGCACACGACCAAGCCGAGCCGACGAGCCATCCGAAAATTCGTCGGGCTGTAGGATCTCCTGTCCCTGTCGGCGAGCTGGGAGCATGGTTGGAGTCCTTACAGGGGAATCTTCCACAATGGAGCGAAGAGAGGCTGCTCCATGACCTCAGGAGGCTTGTACCCAGTTTTCGCCAGGACGTCTCTCAGGAAGTGTCGTAGCGTGTGTCATTCATAAACACGTCTGTTGCAATCGTAGATCCCTGGCTCAAGCAAGACAGGCAAGATGGCGGAACAAGCGAGACCGGCAGGGACCGGACTTGCGCGTTATGCGGGTCGCGCTTCCCGCGCGTCACTCCACTATTTCGCACCAAGCTGTAATCGATAAAAGAGTGTAACGACGTGAGTATTCTCGTCACCGGGGGAGCCGGGTTTATCGGCGCGAACTTCGTTCTCGACTGGCTGGCGCAACAGGATGAACCCGTCATCAATCTCGATAAGCTCACCTACGCGGGTAACCTGGAAAATCTAGCGAGTGTGCAGGGCGATGCGAGACATATCTTCGTGCGCGGCGATATCGGTGACACCGGACTCGTCGGCCGATTGTTGACCGAATATCGTCCTCGCGCCGTGATCAATTTTGCCGCAGAGAGTCATGTCGACCGTTCCATCCACGGCCCAGGCGAATTTATTCAGACCAACATCGTCGGCACCTTTCATCTGCTTGAATCCGTGCGCGCCTTTTGGGAGGCACTGGAAGGCGAGGCTAGAGAACGTTTCCGTTTTCTACACGTGTCCACCGATGAAGTGTACGGATCATTACCGAAAGATGCGCCACCTTTCGACGAAACGAATCGCTACGAGCCCAATAGCCCCTATTCGGCCAGCAAGGCAGCCGGTGATCATCTGGTGCGCGCCTATCACCATACGTATGGCGTGCCGGTCCTGACGACCAATTGTTCAAATAATTACGGTCCGTACCACTTCCCTGAAAAACTGATTCCGCTCTGCATCCTCAATGCGTTGGCAGGCAAACCGCTTCCCATTTACGGTGATGGCCGGCAAATACGAGACTGGCTCTACGTGAAAGATCATTGCAGCGCTCTTCGGCTGGTGCTTGCCGTGGGGCGTGTGGGTGACACATATAACATCGGCGGCTGGAACGAAAAAACCAACCTGGATGTCGTGGAGACCCTCTGCGATATCCTGGATGAACTGAAGCCGGTAAGTGGGAAGTGGGAAGTAGGAAGTAGGAAGTGCCCCCCCCCCACTCCCCACTCTCCACTCCCTACGTACCACTCCCTGATCACCTTCGTGAAAGATCGTCCAGGCCACGACCGCCGGTATGCGATTGATGCGAGCAAACTTGAGCATGACCTGGGGTGGAAGCCTCAAGAGACTTTTGAATCCGGTATTCGCAAAACGGTCAGGTGGTATCTCGACAATCAGAGCTGGGTTGCCAACGTGACCAGTGGTGCGTACCGTGGCTGGGTCGAGAGACAATATGGCAAGTAGCGAGCGAGCAGTAGTAAGTGGTGAGTGGCAAGAGTGCTACTGCGCATGAAAATTCTGCTCCTAGGAAAGAATGGTCAGGTCGGTTTTGAGCTACAACGAGCACTAGCTCCCTTGGGGGAGGTGTGTGCCGTGGACTACGCTGAATGCGATTTGGCCGATGCCGCTGCTATTTCTGCTCTGGTCCAGTCGGTCAAACCCAACGTGATCGTCAATCCCGCCGCCTATACCGCAGTGGACAGAGCGGAGTCAGAGCCGGAGCTTGCTCATGCCGTCAATGCGGTTGCGCCAGGAGTCCTGGGAACGGAAGCAGCGAAACGTGGCGCATGGGTGGTGCATTATTCCACCGATTACGTCTTCGATGGCGCCAAGCAGGGCGTCTACACGGAAGAGGACCTCACGAACCCTCTCGGTGTCTATGGACGGACCAAGAGAGACGGCGAGGTTGCGCTGACGGAAAGCGGAGCGCGGCACTTGATCTTTCGCACGAGCTGGGTGGTCGGAGCACATGGGGGCAATTTCGCGAAGACCATACTACGTCTGGCGCGGGACCGAGAACATCTCAATGTCGTGGCCGATCAATACGGCGCTCCGACGTCCGCGGCCTTGCTGGCGGATGTGACGGCGCAGTTGGTTCGGCAAGGACAACGTGAAGGTGGCGGTACATTTCCTTTTGGACTGTATCACTTGGCGGCACATGGCGAGACGAATTGGTATGACTATGCGCGGTTCGTCGTGTCCGAAGCTCTTGCCGCCGGTCGGCCACTCAAGCTCACGCCGGATGCCATTCGAGCGATTCCCTCATCGGAATTTCCCACTGCCGCCACGCGTCCAGCCAATTCACGATTGGATACCGGCAAGTTGCGTAGGACATTCGGCCTGGAATTGCCCGATTGGCAAAGCGGAGTCCGGCATATTCTGCAACAGATTCTGACTGATGGTAAGTTGGAAGGAGTAAGTGGCAAATCGCAAGTTGCAAGTAGTAAGAGGTAAACCACATGACTCAACGTACTACTCGCCACTCCCCACTCCCCAGAAGAGGCATCATCCTGGCCGGCGGTACGGGGAGCCGCCTGCATCCGGCCACGTTAGCTATCAGCAAGCAGTTGCTGCCGGTTTTCGACAAGCCGATGATTTATTACCCGCTCAGCACCCTGATGCTTGCGGGAATTCGGGAGATCCTCATCATTTCCACTCCACAAGACACGCCTAGATTTGAGCAACTGCTCGGCACGGGTAAGCAGTGGGGCATGAATCTGCAATATGCTGTGCAGCCTTCTCCTGATGGTCTCGCGCAAGCGTTCATCATCGGAGAACCTTTCATCGGCAATGACTGTTCGGCCTTGGTATTGGGCGATAACATCTTTTACGGCCATGACTTTCACCGCCTGTTGGGCAATGCCATGGTCCGCACCGAAGGCGCGACCGTGTTCGCTTATCATGTACAGGACCCCCAACGTTACGGGGTCGTTGATTTTGATTCAGGCGGCAAAGTGAGATCGTTGGAAGAAAAACCCACACAACCGAAATCCGGCTATGCCGTGACCGGTCTGTACTTCTACGACCGGCAGGTCGTCGACTTAGCCAAGAGCCTGAAGCCTTCGGCTCGGGGCGAATTGGAAATTACCGATTTGAACCGGTTGTATCTGGAGCGGAGCTCTTTGAACGTCGAAATCATGGGGCGTGGTTACGCCTGGCTGGACACCGGCACCCATGAGTCGCTTCTCGATGCCAGCCAGTTCATCGCCACACTGGAAAACCGGCAAGGCTTGAAGGTGGCGTGTCCGGAAGAAATCGCCTTCAGACAACAGTGGATCGATGCCGCCCAATTGGAACAGCTCGCGCAGCCCTTGACCAAAAACGGTTATGGGCAATACCTGCTGCAGGTGCTCAAAGAAGAGGTATTTTGATCAAGGCTGCTCACTTAGCCGTCTGTGAGGTTGTGTATGTCATAGTT
>CAYTAS010000101.1:0-11683 GCA_964435885.1 uncultured Nitrospira sp.
GACTGTACGTCGCGCTCTATAGCCTCGCGTTTGTCTGGCTCCGCGAGCTCATCCCGCGCTATGGAATTTTCTTCGCACCCTGCTTCTGGGTCGCACTCGAGTTTTTGCGAACCTATCTTCTCTCAGGCTTTCCATGGTGTCTCTTAGGCTATTCGCAATACCGTGAACTGGACTTGATCCAGGTGGCGGACCTTACCGGGGTCTACGGGGTGTCCTTCCTGGTCGTCCTGGTGAATGTGGCCTTGGCCGAGCTGATTGTGTGGATCATGCCGTTTTTCCGTGGCTTCCATCCGGCCAAGCTTCCGTGGGAACTTCTTACGACCGCAGCCGCCTGCATGGTGCTCTCTTGGGTCTATAGTTCGGCGGTCCTCAGCGACAGAGACGTGAAACAGACCCACCCCTCCATCACTGTAGGCGTCGTCCAACCGAACATCGAGCAAGCTGTGAAGTGGGACGTGTCGTTTCGCGACGAGACGATGCGACGCTTAGACCGCCTGACAGGCCAGCTGGGCACCGGAATGGACTTGATCATATGGCCGGAAGCCGTAACTCCGTTCATCTTGGAGCGAGAAAAGGACTATCAGCTCGACCTGATTTCATGGGCGGAACGCGCTCAAGCGCCCCTCCTCATCGGGAGTCCGGCCCTGCGGTTTTACCCGGACCGCCGACCGTACCTCCTGAACAGCGCCTACCTGTTGGGAACCGACGGTACGATCTTCGGTCGGTATGACAAATACCATCTCGTCCCGTTCGGAGAATACATCCCGCTCAAATCGTCGTTGTTGTTCTTTCTCGACAAACTTGTCGAAGGGATCGGCGACTTTGAGCCTGGTCCTGGATCGAAAACCCTGTCGTTCAGTCCCAAGTCGTGGAGGCACGACAAGCCCGGCACTCCCAGGTCTGTCAGGTTCGGTGTCGCCATCTGCTATGAAGTGATTTTCCCGGACCTCGTCCGCCAATTTGCCACAAACGGGGCCGAGTTTCTGGTGACGATCACGAATGACGGATGGTTCGGCCCTTCCTCGGCGCCGGCTCAGCACTTTGCCATGGTCGTGTTTCGCTCGGTCGAAAATCACCTCGCCTTCGCGCGGGCCGCCAATACCGGAATTTCCGGGTTCGTCGATCCTTTTGGGCACATCACTCAGGCCACGCCTCTTTTTACGGAACTGGCCCTGCATGCGACGATTCCAATCAAGTATTCCCGCACATTTTACAGCTACTATGGCGATGTGTTTGCCGTTACCTGTGTTATACTCTGCGGACTTTTGTGCCTGTTCGGGTATTTCCGCACGAAGGAACCAGCCATAACGATTATCACACCGGCATAACGGGAGGAGGATCGTTTCATGTTAGAGGAAGTAGAAGTTCGCGTTCGGGCCCTCGCCGCGCAAGTTTCGGAGTTACGGGGGCATCTTTGACTTCGCTCAGATGACCGCCGAGTTGGAAGAACTTGAAGCGCAGATGGGCCAGCCGCATTTCTGGAACGACACTCGCGCCGCTGCCGTGGTGAGCCGGAAAAAGGCGACCATCGAACACGAACTCCGGCAGTGGGAGGAAATTGAAGCCACAATGGGAGACCTGGGAGCCCTGTTGGAACTCGCCCATGAGAGCGGCGACGCGGGGATCGAGACCGAATTAGCGAGTGAACTGAATCAGTTGGAGCCTCGCCTTGCCACCCTGCGGCTGGAGCTGCTCCTCTCGGGCGATCTGGACCCGAACAATGCCATCCTGGCGATTCATCCCGGCGCGGGCGGCACGGAGTCTCAGGATTGGGCACAGATGCTCCTCAGAATGTACGTGCGATGGGCGGAGCAGAAGAAGTTCAAGGTGGAAACGTTGGACCTCCTACCCGGCGATGAAGCGGGGATCAAGAGCGTGACGGTTTCGATCACGGGTCCGTATGCCTATGGCTACCTCAAGGCCGAAGCCGGAGTACATCGATTAGTGCGCATTTCTCCGTTCGACTCCAACAAGCGGCGACACACGTCGTTCGCGTCCATCTTCGTGTATCCGGAGCTGAGTGAAGATATTGATGTCGTGGTCGAAGATAAAGACCTCCGGATCGACACCTTTCGGGCCGGCGGCGCTGGAGGCCAGAATGTCAACAAAGTTGAGACCGCTATCCGCATCACGCACTTGCCCACCGGCATCGTCGTCCAATGTCAGAATGAACGGTCACAGCTCCAGAATCGCAACGGCGCAATGAAGATCTTGAAATCTCGCCTCTTCGAACTGGAACAGAAGAAGAAGGAGGCAGAGTTTAACGCGATCGTCGGGGAGAAGAAAGACATCGCGTGGGGCAGTCAAATTCGATCCTATGTGTTCCAGCCCTACCAGATGGTGAAGGATCATCGAACCGGCCATCAAGTCAGCAACGTGTCATCCGTCATGGACGGCGACCTCGACAGGTTCATCGAGGCGTTTTTGAAAAAGAAGCTTGGAAAGGGAAGTGAGCAACTCTCTCCAGTCGGCGGAGAGGAAGACGTCCTGTAAAATCAGTCTATCTGGTGGTTCGGTCTGTCTTGTCTATTTGGTGCTGACTGACAGAACAGACCAGAGAAACCAGACAGACGAGATAGACTCATTATGGATGAACTGAACGAACAGCGACAGCAACGGATCAAAAAGCTCGATCTTTTACGCGAGGCCGGTGTTGCGCCCTACGGCAACCGCTTCGAGGTGAAGGATCGGGCCGGAGACTTACTGAAGCTCCACGGCGACAAACCCAAGGAAACCTTGGAACAAGAAAGGATCTCCTGCACCCTTGCCGGACGAGTCGTTGCGCTGCGTCGTTTCGGGAAAGCCGGATTTGCGGTGCTGCAAGACGGCTCCGACCGTCTCCAGGTGTACCTCAAAAAAGATCTGCTCACCGAACAGGCGTACGCCGTCGTGGAACAGCTTGATCTCGGTGATTGGATCGGTGTCACAGGGACGTTGTTCCGTACGAAAACCAATGAATTCACGATTGAGGTGCATCAGCTGATGTTTCTTAGTAAGGCCCTCCGCCCGCTTCCGGAGAAGTGGCATGGCCTGACGGATGTCGAAACCAGGTATCGACAGCGCTATGTCGATCTGATCGCCAATCCGCAAGTCCACCAGATCTTTTCGACCAGGAGTCGCATCATTGCCGGTATTCGAGCGTTTCTGATCGAACGCGGCTTCCTTGAAGTCGAGACCCCCATGATGCATCCGATTCCCGGAGGCGCCACAGCCAAGCCATTCGTCACACACCATAATGCGCTCGGCGTGGATCTCTACCTGCGCATCGCGCCGGAACTCTATCTCAAGCGCTTGATCGTCGGAGGCTTCCCCCGCGTGTTTGAGATTAATCGGAACTTCAGAAACGAAGGCATTTCGACGATCCATAATCCCGAGTTCACGATGCTGGAGTTCTATGTCTCGTACGCGGACTACCAGGACTTGATCGCACTCACCGAAGAGCTGGTCTCCAATCTGGCACAGCAAATCCTCGGCAAGACGGTCATTACCTATCAAGGAAAGGACATTGTCCTCACACCTCCATGGCGACGATGGTCCTATCACCAGGCTATTCTCGAGGTGAACGGCATCGAGCCGTCGGTGCTGCAAGATCGAGAGAAAGCACTGACGGCTGCCAACCGACTGAACATCCCGGTGGACCCCAAGGCGTCCTTGTTCACCATCGTGAACGAGATTTTTGAGGAAACGGTCGAGCCGAATTTGCAGCAGCCGACGTTCATTACCGATTATCCCATCGAGATTTCTCCGCTCGCCAGGCGGAAGGATACTGACCCAACCTTGACCGACCGGTTCGAGCTCTACATCGCCGGAAGGGAGATTGCCAACGCCTTTTCAGAGTTGAATGATCCGTTGGATCAACGCGAACGGTTTGCAGGCCAGGCCGCCCAGCGTGAGGCGGGAGACGATGAGGCTCATCTCGTCGACGAGGACTTTCTCCGCGCCTTGGAGTACGGGATGCCGCCGACGGCCGGAGAAGGGATCGGCATCGACCGATTGATCATGCTGTTTACCGATCAGGCCTCGATCCGCGACGTGGTCCTCTTCCCTCAGCTCCGACCGGAGAAAGCCTAAGCGTGGCCCTTCCTTACGAAATCTTCGTCGGGCTCCGCTATTTGCGCGCCAAACGTCGCAACCGGACGATTTCACTGAATACGTTCGTCTCGATCGCCGGCATTACGCTGGGAGTGGCGGCGCTCATCGGCACGGTCGGGATCATGACCGGCTTCCGAGAAGATATTCAGAGCAAGATTCTCGGAACCACGGCCCATATCATCGTCCAAGAACGCATGAAAGAGAATATGACCGAATACGATGCTCTGGCCGAAAAGATTCAGACCGTGCCCGACGTCGTCGCAGCAACGCCCTTCGTACTCCGGCAAGTACTGTTGACCACTCAATCGGGTGTGCAGGGAATCGTCCTCCGTGGGATCGACCCACAACGAGAAGCCAACGTCACCGAACTCTCGAAGAACATTACGTCCGGTCGATTGCTCGACCTCCTCACGCCCGTGAAAGTATTGCAAGCTCCGGCAGACGACCCTCAAGGAGACCTTCGTCCCGTAGAAAAACCCGGCATTATTCTCGGCAAAGAGCTGGCGCTGAGGCTCGGCGTCTTTGTCGGGGACACAGTCAACGTGGTCTCACCCGTCGGTCCGATCAGCGCGATGGGCATGGTGCCCAAGATCAGAACCTTTGCCGTCGTCGCGCTCTTTCATTCCGGCATGTATGAATACGACTCCTCGCTGGCCTATATCGAGCTTAATGAGGCGCAAAAGTTTTTTAACATGAATGGCGGCGTGTCCGGGATTGAAGTCAAGGTGACCGACGTCTTCCAAGCCTCAGAGACCGCTCATCGCATCGAACAAGAGCTTGGGTTCAGTCATGGCGCGAGAGATTGGATGCAGATGAACCGGAATCTCTTCTCGGCCCTGAAGCTGGAGAAGACGATGATGTTTCTGCTGCTCGTCCTGATTACGATCGTGGCCTCATTCAACATCGTCAGCACCCTGACCATGATCGTGACGGAGAAGCAGAAGGAAATTGCGATCCTCAAGGCCATGGGCGCGACGAAGCAGAGCATCCGACGCATCTTCATGTTGAACGGATTGATCATCGGGTTCACCGGGACGGCCATCGGCATTCCGTTAGGCTATACCTTTCTCTGGCTGATTCAAACCTTCTGGACGTTCGATCCGACGGTGTACTATATCTCGACCATTCCGGTTCACGTGCTGGCGGAGGATGTGCTCCTGGTGGCCGGCTCTGCCATTCTCATCAGCTTTGCCGCCACCGTGTATCCGGCCAATCAAGCCGCAAAGCTCGAGCCGGTCGCCGCATTGCGCTATGAGTAAACAACAAGCTGACGGCTGAAAGCTTTGTCATGATCAAAGTCGCGAATCTGTATAAGTCCTTTTCGATGGACTCGTACGAAGTACCCGTCCTCAAGGGAATCAATCTTGAAATTCAACGCGGCGAATTGGTCGCGATCGTGGGGGCCTCCGGGGCCGGCAAGAGTACTCTCCTCCATATCATCGGGACCCTCGATAAACCGAGCAGCGGGACCGTGACGTTCGATGGGCAAGACTTGTTTCGCATGACGGACACCCAACAGGCCGAGTTCCGAAACCGGCGGATCGGGTTCGTGTTTCAGTTTCATCACTTGCTCGCCGAGTTTACCGCGCTGGAAAATGCCTGCATGCCGGCGCTTGTCCAACGTCGCGAGCCCGTTTCAGTCAAAGCGGATGCCGCAACGCTTCTCACGGAAGTCGGATTGGCCCATCGCCTCCACCACAAGCCGGGTGAGCTCTCCGGCGGCGAGCAACAACGAGTGGCCATGGCCCGTGCGTTGATGCAGAACCCTGACCTGGTCCTGGCCGATGAACCGACCGGGAATCTCGATACTCACAGCGGGGAAGGACTGTTCGGGCTGATGCGCACCTTGAACAAAACGCGGGGGACCACGTTTGTGATCGTGACACATAACGACAAACTGTCCGCCCAGTCCGACCGCATCATTCATATGCAAGACGGCCAGATCGCATGAGTCGATCGTAGTCCCCTACCACTTCCTGCACCGTTGCTTTATCTGTGATCCATTCAGGTTGAGACGACTGGCAGTCTTCATTACTTACCCCATGGTCATCGTGGAACGAGTTTGAACGGCTGCAATCCTTGACGAACAACCATTCCTTCTCTAGACTCGCTGAATTAGTTCTGGCCAAGGATTTGAGATGCGCTGGTCGCCTTCGGTTCACATAGCCGTGTTGTTGGCTACCTCAGCGCTTCCATCTCAGGTATCAGCTACAGAATTCGTCATCTCCGGTCCTCGTGCCATGGGCATGGGCGGAGCGGGAGTCGCCGTCACCACCAATGCTCTCGCGACCTACTGGAATCCGGCCGGATTGGCCATGACGCAGACCGTGGATATCCGCGCTCAGGGGGGAGGCCTGGCGATCGATCGCCTCGGCTTTGCCGACGCATTGAGCGACCTGGAAAAATTCGACAGCAGCGACACGTCTCCAACTAGTCTCGCGAGAGCTCAGAGCATCGCCGGTCGCATCAATCAACCGGGCGCGGCCGTCTCGGTCAATGGGTCCGCCGGGCTGTATATCAAAGGACATCTCGGCGAGCATGCGATCGGATTCAACCTCTCAGACGTTGCAACCGGCGGCGGGTTTGTCTCCACGCCTGTGCAAGCAATCCAACCTGGCGGAGTAGGTACGCCCATCTCAATTGCGGGCCAGATGGCGCTGCGTGGTCTCGAAGCCAGACAGCTGGCGTTTTCCTATGCCTATGCCTTCTCCGATAAAACGTTCGCCATCGGCATTACCGCGAAGGTGATTCAAGGTGCGTCATACAATGGTTCAACCGACCTCCAAAGTGGGAGCGGTGTCAGCATTACCGAGCGCTTCGGTAAACCGACCATCTCAACGACCTATGGAATTGATATCGGAGCGATCTACCGTCCGTCGTCCTTGATCAGGTTCGGAATTGTCGCGAAGGATATCAACACTCCCACGTTCGATGCGGCAGGTGGAGGGGAACTCAAACTCGACCCGCAGGTCCGGGCGGGTGTCGCGATCAATCCCTACTCATCATTGACACTCACGGCTGATGTCGACGTAACTTCGAACAGGACCTTTGTGCCGGGGGTCAAGAGTCAGCTCCTGAGCTTGGGGCTCGAACAAACCATCTTGTCCGAATTCCTGTCTTTCAGAGTCGGAACGTTCAAGAACATGCAGGACGCGTCCACCCCCTTCGTCCCCACTGCAGGGTTAGGCATACGGTGGTTCAACTTTCGTGCAGATGCCGGGGGGGGGTATGACTTCCGCGAAAAAGGCGCCTTGGTTTCTGCTTCCATTTCCTTTACATTCTGATGGTATACTAGTTTTATGTTGTCTCGATCCTACGCACAGAAGGTAGCCCTTGTCGGACTCGTTCTCCTCCTAGTCGGCTGTGGAGGCCTGCAGGAGGTGTGGGAAGGCCCCGGCACCAGGGTGTTTCGACCTCAGAGCATCGCCGTGTTACCACCGATGGCGAGTCAATACGACAGCGCCCGCGAAGACATTCAAGAGGTCTTGGCTGTCGCACTCAATCGGCAAGGACGCATCGAACGGGTCGTCACGCCGGAAAACGTCACGGATATTTTTCAGGCTTCCAAAGAGGCGTTTGATTCGCTCGTATTTTATTTCTCCCGCCTTGAGATGACCGGTCAATCCGATAAAGATTCAGCGATCAAGCTCGGACAATCGCTCAACGTCGATTCCTTTCTGGTCGTCAGGGTCAATTCCTGGGAATATGTGCGGAAGGAAGGCGATAACGTCGGTCGGGTCGGATTGAGCCTCCGGCTGGTCGACGCCACGAGCGGCACGACAGTGTGGAAAGCGCGCCACGAACGTTCACACAGCTACATGTTCATCAAGCCGAGCCTCAAACAAATCGCCAAGGAACTGGCCGACGAGATGATCAAATACATGCCTCCGCAAACCAAGCGCTAGAACTCGCTCTTCATCCGGCTGATCTGTATTTCATCTCTACCGATCATCTTCAGCAACCTGATCGACGCTTGTCATGCAGGGTCAGGGCGGTCAAGAATAAAATCGCTGTCGTGCCCCTGCGCCGACCCCTGTTGAAACGTTGATAGCTTTTTCGGTTTTGTGAATCACTGGTTTTGGATTGGTGATGCACAGAACGAGACCCCATCCCCTATGCCTGCTCGAGAGGGTTAGGGCTTAGTTATCTTTAGATCCTTGCAAATCTTTCCTGCCAGATGATTGGTAATTTCAGTGTGGCGAGGGACCGCTGAACGGGTATTCAGGGAAGGATGATGCCACCAGGAGTGCTTTGCTCCTTCGCGTAACAACTCGCAACCATGCTGTCGTAAATGCCGAAGCAGCGTCTCACGTTTCATACCGCGATGGAGGCTTCCTCAAAATTTCCGCCGGCAGCCCCTAAGGCTTCCTGACGATTGAGTTCCAGTGCCTCTCGTAGGGTGACTCGAAGCGTCTCAATTAACGCCTCACGGCTACGTTCCTGACAGTTCACACCCGATACTTCCTCAATCCAGCCTATCCACCACCCGGCATCTTCTTTAATCACAGCTGTATAGTTCTGTTGCATGCGCGCCTTTCTTTGTAGAGAAAAACGGTGCGGAACGCATTTATCGCATGAAAAGGTACGAGGATTGCTCACTACTTGTCAATGTAGCTTAATTGCGCGTTGTCTGTTGTTCCCAGGGCAGTAAGAAGGGACCTTCTTTTCCGCCTCCTACTACGAGATGACCGGGTCAATCCGGTAAAGATTCGGCGATCACGCTCGGACAATCGCTCAACGTTGATTCTTTTCTGGTCGTCAGGGTCAATTCCTGAGAATATGTACGGAAGGAAGGCGATAACGTCGGGCGGGTCGGATTGAGCCTGCGGTTAATCGACGCCACGAGCGGCACGACAGTGTGGAAAGCGCGCCACGAACGTTCAGACAGCTACATGTTCATCAAGCCGAGCCTCAAACAAATCGCCAAGGAACTGGCCGACGAGATGATCAAATACATGCCTCCGCAAACCAAGCGCTAGAACTCGCTCTTCATCCGGCTGATCTGTATTTCATCTCTACCGATCATCTTCAGCAACCTGATCGACGCTTGTCATGCAGGGTCAGGGCGGTCAAGAATAGAATCGCTGTCGTGCCCCTTGGTGGCTTGCTCCCTGATCGTACCTCGCGCACAACCAACAGCTCAATTGAGTGATTGTGAGTGCTGAATGAGAGTGATATAAACCAAAAGATGCTGCCGAGAAGACCGCCTCTTCGTCCATCAACCGCGAACCGCTTGCGGCTCATCTTGCTTATTCCGGTTCTGTTGCTTCCACCGGGCTGCGGCGACGGCGGTGGAGGCGATAGCTTCGGCGGGCTGGGAACTATCGGGGGAGAGAGAACGGTGGGAGCGGCTTTGTATGTCACCAATAGTGGATCGAACGACGTATCTGGATACACCATTAATCCATCCACCGGCGGCCTCGGTCCGATTGCCGGGTCTCCGTTCAAGGATGTTTCAACTCCTTCGGCCATCGCCCTGTCATCGGACGGCTTGTTCGCATACGTCGCCAACCGCCAGACGAACAAGGTGACGGCTTTTCGGGTCGGGACCGATGGGGCGTTGTTGCTTGGACCTTCAACGTCGGACAATCCCAATCCGGTCTCGACCGGCACGGCGCCGCGAGCCCTTGCCGTCTCACGAGATTCGCGATTGCTGTACGTTGCGAATAGTGGATCCGACGACGTGACGGTCTTCAAGATCGGGACGGCTGGGGTGCTGACGCTTGTTCCACAAGCGACGGGACCGTCCAAGCCTGTCGCGGCCGGGGCTGCGGCCCCGATCGCATTAGCCGTGGCTCCGACTGGACGGGTTCTCTATGTGGCCAGCAATACCTCCAACACGATCACGGCGTTTGAGGTTGACACTGCGGGGCTGTTAACGCTGTTGCCACAGGCGGGGCCCGACACGAATCCCATCTCAGTCAATGGGACAGGGCTCACCGCGCTCGCAATTACTCCGAATGGGAAGTTTCTCTATGCGATCAGCAGTACATCTAACCACGTGACCGCGTTTCAGATCGAGTCATCCGGGCTGCTCACGTTGATCCCGCCGATCAGTTCCAATCCTATTTCCACAGGTGGAACGACACCAAACGGCATCACTATTCAGCCCAACGGGACACACCTCTATATCGCAAATGGGGGCGGGAATGTCTCGGCGTTCACCATTGGTGGCGATGGTTTACTGACACCTGTGCCGTCCTCAGGAACGGCCCAAAACCCTACGCTGACGGTCGGGTCTACTCCGGTGGCACTCACGATTTCTCAAGATGGACAATTCTTGTCCTTGTATGTGGCGAACCGTGAAGGCACCGTCTTGGCCTATACGATCGTCTCTGGATCAGGCACCCTGGTACCCCTCACCCCGCTGGTCGGGAATCCATTTCGGACAGGCACCACTCCCTCCGCCATTGCCGCGCTCACCTCCACACCCTGAGAGCGCCTGCATGGTCTGACCAGGACGCTACTGAACGCACCAGGCGATTTCGTAAGTATTCGGTTTCTTTCAGCGCATCGTTGACCAGCTCCCACACCTGAAGATGCGCAAAACAAGATTCGCCCCGAGACTCGTGATCCTCTTCCTGGCATCTAACACATCTGCATTCCATCCCCACTGATCTCTAGCTCTGCTTGCCGATGCGTGATCAAACATGCCATACTGTGCCCACTCTAGTGACCACATGAAAACAGCGACTGTCAGACAATTTCGTGATCGTGCGACCAGCTTCCTTAAACAGGAGGAGCCGATCATCGTGACGAGACGTGGAAAAATCGTCGGATTCTTCCTGCCCGCTGTCGGCGAGAGCCTCCCACTGGAAATCAAAAAAGACCTGTTCACCACGCTGACGGATGAGATCAGATCTGCGATGAAGGGCCGTGGACTTACCGAGGATACCGTCCTTGCCGATTTCGAGAGGACCAGAAAAGCTCGTCGTCGACGCTAATCCCATCCTGTCTGCGCTACTCGGCGGCAAAGCGAAACGATTGTTCTTTGAATCGGGCATCACAGAGTTTGCCGTCGCCGACACGGCAATCGAAGAAGTACGGCGCTACCTCCCCAAGATGGCCGAGAAGCTTGGCGTGAGCCTGGATTTTGTTTCGTATGCATTGGACCTGTTACCGCTCACCATCTACTCCTCAAGAATCTATCGCCATTCTCTGAAGGCGGCAAAGATTCAAATAGCCCATCGAGACCAAGGGGATGTCGAGATCTTGGCCCTCACCCTTGCACTCAAGCGCCCACTCTGGACTAATGATAAGGATTTTGGCGTCACCGGCGTTCAGACTCTGACAACCGCGGAGTTGTTGGCCATCTATTTCCCAAGATAAGCATGAGGGTAGATGCACTGGTCTATCAGTGACACTTCATACGTATATTGCAAAGCTGACGGAGAAACAACCACCTCTGTGGCTTCCGAGATTGGTGTTCGTTTTGTGGAATCGCGAAAGAGAAAACCATCGCACGAGAAACAATCGAGAGAAAAATCAAAGTTCCGGTCAAGCCAAAGTCAAGCCGACCATCATGACCGCCCTTTAAACCTAGAAACGGCAGTCCACGTGTCAGGTCGGCACCGTTTCAGCGGCGAGCAAG
>CAYTAS010000102.1:0-11319 GCA_964435885.1 uncultured Nitrospira sp.
CCCTTCTGCTCGTGAACCGCCAGGGGAATATTATGTATATCCCAATTCAGGGGGAGTAAAGAAAGAGGCTGCGATAGTTCCTCATCATTTCGTTCTCAATCACTTACAGAAGATCAAGAAGTAGGCGAAGTACCGATGAAACCAGATCGGGCACGATAGTTCTGCCACAGTTTGGCCACAGCTGTATGGGTAGCCATCATGTTGAACTTAACACCTAGTAAAGGCATAGTTCTGCCCTGTTGTAAGGGGGGTGGGACATGGGTAGGGCATCACGAGAAAAGAGAGAGCGTAATGCTGCCTTGGAAGCAGTCGCAGCCATCAAGGCCAGTCAGCCTTGGTATGAAAGTAATTTGCTGTGGGCTTCTCTTTCAACTTCGATTGCCCTTGTCCTCGCAGTGGTGGCAGCAGCGATGAAGGATTTGCGCTTCCTTCTTTGGCTAGCAGTTTGCTTCGGAATACATCCATGCTGGGTCGTTTCGGCCAATATTGGCATCAAACGAACGATGGTCAGGAAAATTGTCTTCTTTCTTGTTGTAGGGATTCTCTTTTTTGGAGCTTACACAGGATACAGCTTCTTGAAAGAAAGTCCGCTTGCTATTACTCCTGTGCGAATACCTCTTGCCCATGCCATATACCCAGATATGAATCTGCATGGGCAATATGACTTCGTGGTGTATAACCGTGGCGATGATCCCCATTATCAAATTTGGATCAAGTTGTTGCTTAATTCCGAGGTTGTGAGCCCAGAAATGCTTGACCTTGATTTCCCAACCCTCGAAGAACGAGAACGTGCAGGTATGAGCATAAATGAAATGGCCGCAGGGACCATGTGCATGCCGGGCAAAGATAATATAAGGCGCCCATCATTTTTATGCCTAATTGACGTACTTAATCCTCGTGAGACCTTCAAAATCAAACTGACAGCGATGCAATCATTTGACAATGCATCAAGAAATAACATGGGTGAAATCACTGCTTCTCTTCTGAGGTCTTATGGCAAACCGAGCATGCACTACAGCGCACAGATTGGAAAGAGGACTGGTACGGCTGCTGAGTATAACTATCCAGAGGCATTTCATCGGACAGCAATGATTCACTATTGCTCTAAGACACGGTCCGAGACACGGCCTGACGTTTTATCGGATATGCCGGTTACCTGTACTAAGAATTCAAAGTCGAACATTGAACGCGCAAAGTAGATTCTTCGCTGGTATTGATGCAGGATTGTTTATGGTCTCCTCTTCGGTTTCTATTTGGGATGCAGCGAAAACGGCTTTGTTTTCGGCATGAGCCCTCCAACCTAGAAGAGTTGCGTCAATATCTGAATTGCAGATTCGCAGCCTCTGCCATTCTTATGGCAGCATCGATCGCCCAGCCGTACACACTGAGCTCTGATGAGCATTCTGTCATAGTGGAAACAACTGAAACTCGAACGCCCGTTCGGTGAACCAGGCGAGCGCGCTGGCGATCACTGCCAGGGAACCCTGGTCAGCACCAATCGTGAGTAGGACCAGGACCGGAGAATCACGTCGGCCCATGATTGGAATGCGGCAACAATGGAGGATTGGGCGAACTTCACTCCCGCATCGATGTATTCGCACAGGTCAACCGTTCGTGTGAGCACGTGCTTCCGAGGCGGTGTTGAGCAATTGCTTGCGGTCGGCTGCTTCAAGCAGTGCAGTGGCTTGATAGGCAGGTAATCGGAAATATTCCGGACGATTGGACACCTTGAGCGTATATTCTCCTTTGCCGGGACTCTTCCCCATGCGATACGTCACGGTCTCGCCGGTTTTCCGACTGAGGGTGATCGTGAGCGTTGGTTTCTCCAAACCATACTCGCGACTGGCGTCCCGCCCCAACACTTTGTCGAAGGTCAGATCGGCTAGCAGCCGAACCAATTTGTCGACTGCATCGGGCTTGAGCTCCAGACGTCGGCCTCCTTCCAGCCCTTTCACCTCCCAGACCAGCGGTGAGACGGCGGCGTGCGGTTGATTGTCCGTCTGATTCTCAGGAGATGGAGAACCGGCCTGCGCGGACCGTTCCAGTCGAAGCCCGGCGACCTCGATGGCTGTGATGTCGTTCTTGGGCAGTTGAAGAATCGTCTTGTCTTCCCAATCGGCAAGTTCCACCGGCAGCTCATAAGTAGCCAACTCAAGTGCAAAAACGGCATCTTCGCCGTCGACACGGGCGTAGCTGCGGCGAGGGCCAGGGGAGGAACCCAGGTAGAGGGTTGCCAGCGTCTTGTCGTTCTGAGCAAATGCGATGCGCCGCTCGAAAGCCTCATCGCTTACCTTAAAGCGTGCCTTGGCCCCAGCCGTTGTGGCAATGGGGGCACCGGTCTTTGAACGGATCACCCTGTCCAATAGGGTATTCACTCGATTCGAGTGGGCGGGAAACTTTCCTAGTTCCGGCAGAGTCCACGTATCCTCCTCTTTGACAAGCACGACTTTGGTATGGTCCGGCCCTTCGAGCACGATACGACTGACCAGGTTTTTCTCCACTGCGACCAGCGGCGCCGCTCCAGGCTGCGCTGCCGGACGGAGAGCGGGGAGGTTGAGCCCTACGGCCATCAAGATTTGAGCTGCCAGCAGTACGCCGAGCCACCGTATGGTCTTCGGCATGAGTTACGCCTCCTTCAGAATTTCTTGGTAACGTCTTTGGTCGGCGACGACGATGCGACGGCGCCAGATCCACACCACGAGGAGGCCGATCAGCGCAAGGCCGTAATTTGCCGACTCCCAGAGTTGTTGACGTCCTTCCGGCAACGGGTCAAGGGTGTGAGCCAGCTGGGTGCGTCCTCGCAATAGGAGGAGGCTTCGATCTTCCAACGACCAGTCGACGGCGTTTTGAATGAATGCCGGTGGTTTTATGTAGCGCGTACCTAGTCCTTGAGAGACGAGCTCAATCATCATGTCCGACGCAAAGGTATTGCTGGATACCAGGATGAGGCGTGCCGAGTCCGGAGAATGGTTGATAATGCCCGTCGCCTGTATGGTGGCCCCTTGATCCGAGCCGGTCTTGCCGCCCTTTTGGGTGAACGGAGACTCTTTCCCTTGATAAAAAGAGTCGAACCGCCCTTCGATCGCAACGGCCATCAGAGACGATGCGCGCTCCTCGCCGACGGCGAACCCCGTGTCCGGATAGGTTCGATAGTCGGGAAGGAGGTTCAGACTCTCCGATGTCCAGCTCTTTACGGAGCTTCGCGCGAGCTCGGTCACGGTTCGCCCCTTGTTCTTCTCCGCATCCACCGTCACCGGTGAGGCCCAGTTGAGTGTCAACTGACCCAGCGAAGCGGTGATGGGGGAGTCCTTGCTAAGTCCCTCCTTTCGCAGGTCGGGGAAGTGTGGATAGGGAAGCATGCGGATCTCGTGCACGGTCAGCCCACGGATCTGGCGTTCCACTGGAACCGGCAATGCCGCGTTTTGCTGGTCGAGCACCATGGTCTCTTCTATGGTGATCCCATGATGAGCCAACCATTCCTGAAGCCCGGAGGTCTTCCTGGTTGCCGTCAGGGTGCCGGTGATGTGGACATCAAAGGGGGATGTGGTGACGATCACGCTGCCGCCCTGCATGAGGAACTGATCGATGGCAAAGCGTTGGTTCTCATCCAGTTGACCGGGGGCCAGCACCAAGAGCAGATCAGCTTCAGCCGGGACTCGACCGTTCTTTAGGTCGCCTTCCTTGAGCCGTACGTTTTCGGCGAGGGTTTTTTCCAATTGAGTGTATCGCGGACTCTCGGGACCGGTTGGCTGCGGCTTCACAATCACTACGGTCTTGAGCACACCGGGCGTCAGCCGCTGGAGAGCCGCCTCCACAGCACGCTTGAGTTCCCCCTTACCCAGGGTTGTCGGGAGTGGCACTTGCACGACTTCGCCATCGGCGTCCAGCACCATATAAAACCAGAATGGCTTGGGATCGAGGAGGCTGATAATTTGCGGGCCAAATCCATACTTTTGCTGCAACTCCTCGGCGAGCTGACCACCCTCGGCGTCGGGATCCGAAAATCGTACGGTGAGTCGTTCGCCAGCCTCCTTTTTAAGATCTTTCAGCAGGACTTCCAAGTCGGTACGGAGTTCACGGAGAGCCTTCGGCAGTTGCTTCTCAGAGGAGATGTACCCGTGAAACGTTACGGAACGAGTCAGGTTGTCAAACACATTGCCACCAGCCTGATAGGCGCCTGCCACCTTGCGGATCGCGCGCGTAATCGCGTACTCAGGATTCTTCAGGACCACGTCTACATCGTCTTCGCTGTACGCTTTCACTTCGATGAGATCTTGAAAGCCCAACCGTTCATATTGATCCCCATAGGCGATCACGAGGTCAAAGTAGGAACTGGCCACCGCAGCCTGGTATCGATCCGCGGTCTGGAAGGAAACGGGGCGAACGCCATATTGGGACGCGGCCTCCTCTTCTGCGTTGCGGTCACGGGTGGGATCAATGATCTCCACCCGAGCGCGGCCCCCAGCAGCTACGACATATTCCTGGAGCAGATCCTTTAGGCGTGGTACGAGTGGTGCCAACAGTGGATGCGTTTTGGCGGAAAAATAGCCGCGAATGAGGAGTGGTTCGCGCAGTTGCGTGAGTTGCTGTTGCGTCGATTGGGAAAGGGAATAGAGGTTCCCGTGAGTCATGTCGATCCGCGCGTGCGTGATCGACCCAAGCCAGAGGTTCCCCGCGATGAAATTCGCCGCAGTCAGTCCGGCTACCCAAGCCCATTGGCGATGTCTCCGGCTGACAGGGTTCCCGGCCCATCGGATTTGTTCAAGCGAGAAAGCGTTGAGCGTCAGGAACACACCTACGATCGAGCCGTAATAGTAGAGGTCACGTAGGTCAAGGACACCTCGGCTGATCGATTCGAATCGCGTGCCAGTGCCGAGCAGCGCAAGCCAGCTGCCTACGTCGTGCCCAAACAACGTGGTGATGGTCTCTGCGCCGATCAGGTAGAACAATCCGCAGACTACGGATGTGAGGATCAACGCGACGATCGAGTTGTCTGTGCGGACGCTCATGTATAGACCGATTGCGACATAGGCTGCTGAGAGGAACAGAGTCGCCATGTAGCCGCCGATGACTGGTCCCCAATCCAGAGGGCCAAGCAATGAAACCGTCAGCGGGAGGGGCAGGGTCAAGAGCAGCGCGATGGATACCAAGAGTAAGGATGCAAAGCACTTTCCTAAGACCAGTTCGATTGGACGCACTGGGGCGGTCAGGAGGCTTTCGAGGGTGCCAGCCACCCGTTCTTCTGCCCAACTGCGCATGGTCAGGGCCGCCACGAGGAAGATCAGCAACAGCGGGAGCCATTCAAACAAGGGACGCACGTCCGCGATGTTGCGGGCGAAGAATGTCTCCAACCAAAAGAAGATGAAGAGGACCAGCGTCAGGAAGGCGCCGACGAACAGATAGGCCGCCGGTGTCGAAAAGAAACCGCGGATTTCCTTCCTCGTTACGCGCTGGATGACAGGGAGGAATTCACGCATGCCCGGCCTCCTCGTTCACGCGGGCAAAAACTGTTTCAAGATCGTGCCGTTCCGCCCTCAATTCATGCATCCCCAGCCCTGCCTGAGTCAGAGCTGCGGCCACCCGTGGGGCGACCGTCGGAGGGGCACTCAATCGATACTGCCGTCGTGATTCGTCGACAGTCAGCTCAGTGACGTTCGCGACACCTTCCAGCGATTCAAGTATGGGGCGCGCATCGCCATCGACAGTGACGAGGAGCGCCTGACTCGTCTGCAGATCTTCCAGTCGCGAGTCGATGGCCAACCGTCCGGCGCGGGGAATCAGGACGCGCTCGCAGACGGCCTGCACTTCTTGCAAAATATGAGTGGAGACGATCACCGTCGCTTTCGTGGCCAACTCGCGCACCAGGTCTCGCATATGTCGGATCTGGGTGGGATCGAGACCGTTCGTGGGCTCATCAAGAATGATGATGTCCGGTTCGTGCAAGATGGCCTGGGCGACGCCAATGCGTTGCCGGTACCCGCGGGAGAGCGTGTGGATGGGCCTGGTTGCCTTCTCGGAGAGGGCCGTGCGACGTATCGCTTGTGCAATCGCACGCGGTCGACGTTCTTTAGATACCCCGTGGAGCGCCGCCTGGTAATCCAGGTAGTCAAACACCGTCATGTCCGGCCAGACCGGACAATTTTCAGGAAGGTAGCCAAGACGTGTGTGGATTGTCGGAGTGTCCCGGCCGATCTCCAGCCCATCGATGCGAATGGTGCCGCTGCTTGGCTCAAGGAAGCCGGTCATCATCTTCATGATGGTGGTCTTTCCGGCACCATTGTGCCCTAAGAGACCGACGACTTCGCCTCCGCCGATCACAAAACTCACGTCATCGACAGCAGTCACCTCGCCATAGCGACGTGTCAGATGGCTTACCTCGATCATGCAATCTCTCCAATCTGATGACCCGTTCTGTCACTGTTCCCCGCTGATTGACAAGAAAATGGTGCTGTTTCCCCTGTTTAGTAAGATCAATACAGACGAGCGTGGAGCAAGCTGGCTTGTCAGGCGTTCAAAATCTTTCACGTCCTTGACAGGCTTCCGATTGATTTCACGGATAACGTCACCTTTCTGTAGCCCCGCTCGTTCGGCCGAGCTATCTGGCTCGATATCCGTGACGACGACGCCGGACAACGCCTTCGATCGGGCAGACTGACGGACATTCTCGACCGTAATGCCGGCGAGAGCATGGTCTCCCTTCCCGCTGCCGTCTCGGCTCGCCTTGGGCAATTCTTTCGGCAACTCACCGATTGGGACGTTGAGATCCAAGGGCTTCTTGTCGCGCAATACGGACAGGTGTGCTGTCGTTCCAGGCGGAGTCTCCGCAACCAAACCACGGAGGTGATTCGAGTCTCGCACTGGGACTCCGTTATAGGCTGTCATGATGTCTCCACGCTCGAGTTTGACTTTCGAGGCCGGGCTGTCCTCCAGGACATCCCCCACCAAAGCCCCGGTGTTTGCGGCCGCGCCGAATTCCTTCGCCAAGTCGGGCGTGACATCTTGAATCGATACACCTAGCCATCCGCGGATCACTTTGCCGTGCGTGATCAGGCTCTGCATCACGCTCTTAGCCATGTTGCTCGGAATGGCGAATCCAATACCCATGTAGCCGCCGCTCCTGGAGAAAATCGCCGTGTTAATGCCGAGCAATTCACCTTTGAGGTTCACCAAAGCCCCGCCGGAATTTCCAGGATTGATCGCCGCATCCGTTTGGATGAAGTCTTCATAGTCCACAATGCCCACATTCGCGCGTCCGATCGCACTGATAATACCCATAGTGACGGTTTGGCTTAGCCCGAATGGATTGCCGACCGCTAATACCATTTCACCGACCTCCAATTGAGAGGCATCGCCCCAGGGGAGTGCTGGGAGGTTTAATGCATCGATTTTGATCACGGCCACATCGGTCTTGGGGTCTGTCCCGATCACTTTGGCTTTGAACGTTCGTTTGTCCGGTAAGGAAACGTTCAACTCATCGGCCCCCTCGACGACGTGATTGTTCGTGATGATGTAGCCATCCGATGTCACAATCACACCGGAGCCCAAGCCCTGTTGCTGAAATTCGCGTGGGGTCGGTATCTGGCGCTCGAATTCCTCTCCAAAGAATCGTCGAAAGAACGGATCGTCGAAGAAGGGATTTCGGAAGGTCTGGTCTTCTTGCCGCGTCTTCTTGACAGACGAGATATTGACGACAGATGCTTTGGCGTGTTTGGCAACCGGCACAAAGAGCTGCCCGGGCAGTACTCCTTCCCCTGTGGGTGCGTTCGTGAGCTGAGCTGTGACCGGTGGTGTGGGGGACACCGCCACATTCGAAGCCGACGAGAACACGTTCACGCCGGAGACGAACAACGTTCCTCCACACAACAAGGCAACCGCAACATGCCAGCGTCGTTTCTTCATGATTGTCCCCTTACCCTCGGTCTAGACCGACTCACATTACTAAATCCTTCAAGCACTCAGTGCTCGCGATTCATGGCCGTTCACGGTCGACATGTAAAGAATACGATCGCGAGCGGGCTGTGATATGCAGGCCGCTCGCGTCAACGAACCGACAGGCAGTGCACGATTAGGCCGCGTTCGGGAACGACCTTAGATCGGCCTGATGAGATTGCACAGAGACCGGTGGTCCGGAGATGGACACGGTGCTAGATTCGGTGGACAACGTCCACAGCACCATCAGCAGCACCACAATCGCACCCCCTACCACGAGTCCGGCATACATGACCGCACTCCAATCCATCATCGTGTTCACCTCCTTTCATCTTGCTACGGACAGCACACGTGCGTTTAGTATCAGAACAGGTTGTGCGCCAGGGAGCTCGCGCGCTGTTTGATCGAACGCTCGTCATCCTCTCGCGCTCGGCTTCCTCGCTGTCTCCGCAAAAACCAGGTAAGCCTCCCCGAAACTCCCAGCGCGTGACGCCCTTCCGGGGGTTGTTCTTGTTCTCCGTTCTGAGCGCGCCATCGTCTGATTAGCTTTTCTTGTCTCATGTTCTCCTCGCTCACCTTCGTCACATGCTTGCTCTATGCCCTCTATTCCGAGGACCTTTTGACCTCGCCTCCTGTATCCTAAAACTGAGAATGTGAGGGAGCCGCACCGGTTGAGGACGTGAGTGCGGCTCCCTCGCTAAGACACACTGGAGCAGGTAGAACGAGCGGTTAGGCTCCTTCAATCATGATGCGACGACATTTGGCTTCTTCCCGTTTCGGAAAGGTAATCGTCAACAGGCCATGCTTGTGCGTGGCCGACGCCTTGTCGTGCTCGACAAAGGATGGTAGCCGGAAGAGCCGGGTGAACCGCCCGTCGGGAATCTCGCAGAGGTGGCTTTTCTCAGAATTCCGAAGTTCAATACTCCGCTCACCCCTGACTCCGAGTACTTGGTTATTGACTTCGAGGGTGATGTCTTTGGGTTCCCAGCCGGGCAGTGCCATCTGAACATAAAACCCGTTGTCATCCTCCCAGGCATTCGAGGCTGGAACCCACGTCTGATCGGCCGCACCAAAGGCTTGCAAGGCTTCATTGAACAGCCGATCAACCTGACGATCGAACGAGTCGGTCCGGATAGTTGAAACGACACTCGGTAAATAGCTGGACATAACACTACCTCCTCCTCTCTACGAGAGGTCCTGCTATGGGTTAAGAGTTGAAATTAATGGATTGTGGGCAGGCCAAACAGGGGTCGGGGCAATCTCTGCCACCAGTACTCCGCCAGTGTTGGCCTTTCACCAATCCATCTGGTTAAGTATCAGCAACGGCCTATAGATAAATTGTCATGGTGAGAAGTCAAGAGGGAAAAACCCGTTACTTGGGGATCCTGTAAGTCCCTGTCCGACCAAGACTTCACAGGGAACCATGGTGTGCATATCCCGACCACAGAAGTGTGCTGTCAGAGAGGAAATAGGTGGAGATCAACGGCTCGCTCTGTAAACCAGACCTGCGCGATAGCGATCACAGTCACTGAGCCGCCGGTGAGCACCAGTCGTGGGTACGACCAGGAGCGGCGGAGTAGATAGCAAGGGGCAAGAATGCGGCGACGATGGCGAATTGGTCGGGTTCCACTCTAATGTTGAAACTGACCAGGCTCGGCAACAGGGAATCTTGAGGCAGCCCAATATCTGTGGGCACTGAAGCGAATCCGAAACCATGATTAGACTGCATCCAAAGTCAATCATCCGATGATGACTTGCCATCGTGCCGAAGCTGCTACGGTGCACTATGACAGATCGACCGATGAGGGATGTCAGCTGCTCCTGATTTCCTCTCCACAGCATGAGCTGCTGTCATAAGTCGTTTGATGGGACAATATCCGTTCGGTTGTAAATCCATTGTTGATGAAGTTCCGTAAGACGAGGTGAATCGAAATTAGGCGGTTGAACTTTTACCTCATCAGTGCTATGAACTAAAAAATCGTGCTACCGTCAAGAAAGAGATCAACGATGAAAAAGCTGGTGCGTTTCGGTGTCTCACTCGATCACCATTTGCTGGATGCGTTCGACCGCCACATTGAGCAGCGCAAGTACACCAATCGGTCGGAAGCCCTTCGCGACCTGATCCGCGACAATCTCGTCGGGCAGGAGTGGGATGAGAATAAAGAGACGGTGGGCACGATCACGTTCGTCTATGACCATCATGTGCGAGACCTGACGAGCAAGTTGACGGACATTCAGCATGACTACCACGGTCAGATTCTCTCCGGTATGCATGTGCATCTCGACCATGACCATTGTCTCGAAGTGCTGGTCGTGAAGGGAAAAGGGTCGGACATTCGAAAAGTGGCTGATGCGTTGGTGAGCGTGAAAGGTGTGAAGCACGGTAAGTTGACCATGACGACGACCGGAAAGGGCCTGGACTAAACCGTGCGCGTCTGTGTGATTGACGGACGCGGGGGAGGACTAGGTTCCCGGCTTGTATCAGGATTGCGGGAAACCTTGAGTCTCGATTGTCGAATCATGGCGTTGGGAACAAACCGCATTGCTGCGGAGGCCATGCGGGATGCCGGGGCCGAGCAGGTCGAGTCAGGAATTGAGGCGATTGCGCGGGTCGTGCCGACGGCTGATGTCATCGTGGCGTCATTGAACATGGTGTTGCCTGGTGCCATGCTGGGAGAAGTCACCCAGGAGATTGCTAGGACGATTCTTGAGGCGAAGGCCAAGAAGGTGCTGCTGCCGCTGAATCGAGTTCGGGTAGAAATCGTGGGAACTGGAGGCCGCACGATGGATACGTTGATCGACGAATGCCTCTCACGAGTCCGTATTGCCGTGCAAGCAACCTGCCGAGCGTAAACGTATTCTTCCTCCGTTTAGAGTTGCGAGACCACGAGGGTCTACGCCTGCCGATGAGTCGGCTGTCGAGAGATCATCGTGGGCGTCTCATCCGTCCACAGAATTCATGATGAGGAATTATGGACACGAGGCGTGCAGTGACATTCGTCGTAACTCTGGCGGTGGTTTTCAGTATTTGTGAAAGAGCTCAGGCTCACGATCCGGATGAACCGGAATTGGAAGTGCCGGAGGTCGCAGTCATCGGTGATAAACCAGTGGCGGCATCCTCTCAGCAGTTCATTCCGGACAACGAAATCGTCCTGCAGCCTCATGGACGTCCTGCGCAGGTCCTCCGCCTGGTTCCAGGCTTCGTCACGGTTGAACATTCCGGCGGCGCGGGGAAGGCGGATCAGTATTTCCTCCGAGGCTTCGACGCCGACCATGGGACGGATGTCGGCTTCTTCCTTGATGGGATGCCGATCAATCTGCGCACCCATGCGCACGGACAAGGCTACACGGATCTCAACTTCATTATTCCGGAGACGATCGAAGGAGTCG
>CAYTAS010000103.1:0-11316 GCA_964435885.1 uncultured Nitrospira sp.
TGGTGGACGAATTCGATCGGATCCTCGATGGTCAGAATGTGATCCTTCCGGTTGCGGTTCGCGTAGTCGACCATCGCGGCGAGGGTGGTGGATTTACCGCTCCCGGTCGGCCCCGTCACCAAGACGAGCCCTTTTCGCAACATTGCGGCGCGTGTCAGCACAGGTGGGAGACCCAAGTCTTCGGCGGAAAGAACGGTGGTGGGAATTTTCCGAAAGACCGCTCCTACCCCGCGCTTGTGGTTGAAAAAGTTGGACCGGAACCGGGCTACACCGGCGATCTCATAGCCGAAGTCGACGTCACCGGTCGCCTCGAAGACCTCCTTCTTGGAACTCGGCGTGATCTCGTAGAGCATCTCGTGGAGGACTTGATTCTCAAGCACGGCGGTTCCCGGCAGGCGTTCCAATTCACCGTTGATCCGGAAGCCCGGGACCTGGCCGGCGATCAGATGAAGATCTGAAGCTCCGTGTTCAAGCATCATACGAAACAGCTCATCGATCTTCGGCATCGTGCAGTCGCCTCCTTACGTTGTCCTTTTCCGAGAGCGGGTCGCAACTCACCTGCGGAGTGATACAGTTTCTTCGGAAGAAAAGGGTAAAAGGTTGAGGGGGATGCACAAGCCCGCGACCATCGCGCCCGGAGATCCGATGAATCTGCTACTGCCCATTCTGCGTCCGAAACCATGTGCACTCGAAGAAATTCAGCACCCAGAAGTAGCTGTGGTTTCGTTTCTTAAGAGTAAGAGTAGGTTGTCAGTTGTCAGGCGTCTGTCCCTGGTTGCTTTCTTGGGAGATCGGCTCCAGTTCAGGTTCCGGATCGTCGTCGGGAATGGGTTCGCTCATCGCTTGCGAGGGGTCTGGCTGAGCGGCACTTGTAGAGACTGTGGGCAAGGCTTGCGAGACGGTGGCAGAAGGTATTGCGGGTCTTCTCACAATTTTACGGTGGAGAGGCCGAGACAGCGATGATGACGTGACCGGAGGCATAAGGGAGCTGGGATTGGCCGGTGAAGGGGCCGGCTTGAGGTTCGGCGTGGTCTGCACCTGCGGACGACGGATCAGGCTGTGGCGGCCGCTCTCAAGGTCTGCTGCCCCTGCTAGCTGCCAAAATGGGAGAATGGTCAGTGTGGCCAAGAGTAGGAAAAGCGCCGGTTTCGGATAGTCAGGAAATGGCATGCAGGTCCTCTCTAAAATAGCCGTAATTGGGAGGTAAATGGGATTACGGATCTACGCAACCGTTATGCCAGATATACGTGATCACTCCGTTTAGACATCCAGTGTTAAACCGCTATGTTTCGAATCGTTAGTGTCGGATAGTGAGGGCTTAGGAAAAGAGAGCCGTTGCGTTTGTACGAACATATTCCTCATGTGAACCAATCGGTACGAGAGGCATTCCGTCGGCTGTCCCAATAGCCGACAAGTCAAGGCAAAAGCTGGTTTGCAGGGATCAGCCCTGTCATTGACGCGGATTTGGTTAAGGTCGGGAAGCGGACAGGTGCTGGATCAGCCAGTCGGCGATCACCTTCGTCATCCGGTTGAAATCTTCGCCTTTGGTGAATTGATGATCGGCGCCAGACACCATCTCCAGGTGCTTCTTGACTCGCAGGGCCCCGTAGAGCCGGCGGCTTTGATGGAGCGGGACATGTTCATCCTGATCCCCCTGCACGATGACCGTCGGCGCCGTGATGGATCGAGCGGGGTCGTACGCAATCTCCCGCAGACAATCTTCATAAAAGGCATAGTGCAGCTTCACTGGATCCGGACCACCGAGGATATCCGGAATCGTGCCGGTTGCTTTCCACGTCGCCATGCCGTCCTCCCCGAACTCCAACCGCAGCTCTTCGGCGAAATCCACCACGGGGCATTTGAGCGCAAGGCACGCCAGGTCTGTGCGCTGTGAGGCGGACAGAATCGAGACCAGGCCGCCGAAGCTCGATCCCATCAAGCCGATGCGTCGAAATCCCTTTTGCCGCATCAAATCGATCGCTGCGAGGGTCTGTTCGACGGCCAAGGTGACGGTCAGCTGATCAAACGGGCCGTCGCTCTCCGCCTGCCCGAAGAAATCAAAGCGAAAGGTGGCGATACCCTGGCCCGTGAGCATCCGGGTCAATGCGTTGTTCGTTGAGCTGGTTTTTGAGGAGAGAAATCCGTGACACAGCACCGCGACCGTATCCGTTCCGCGGCTGGGTCTGGTCAAGAGAGAGGCGACTCGATGCCCATGGGGATCGAGAAATGAGAATCGTTCTTCCATGGCCGGATTCTATCAGAATCTGCTTGCGTGGTCAGGCGTGAGGAACGGACGAGGCGTCCGCTCATCCCATTCGCGCGGTCTCGCCGGATGCCGCATGTTGGGCGGTAAGCTGCTCAGGCTGTGTGGCCACGATGGTGGCCAACTTGATCGAAAAGAGAACAACGCTCGTCAAGAGGAGTGCCAGAGATGCCCACATGGCAGTCTGGATGTAGATCGAGCTCAGCGGCACGTTCCACGTGAGCGCCGCCAAGACGGCGAGCCCCATGGTGCCAAGGGAGAGGGTGGTGATCTGTACCGTTCTCCAACGGTTGACGATGGTGATGAGCCGATCAAGATAGAGGCGGCGCTTCTTGTGGCCGGCGACGCGGCCGGCTGCTACGGCCATGGGAATAAGGTAGGAGAACGCACCCATGACGGCGTTCACGATGAAGCCGACGAACGCCATATGGGTATAGGCAACCAGGTGGAGCGTCCCGTACGGCAACGCCGGTGGACTCGATAAGTTATTGAGTCCAAGGAGGATACCGAGCAGGATGGTGAACAGGAGAAAGAAGGTCGAGACCAAGAGATGGTCCGATGCGGCGCTTCCGCTGTGGGAGGAGGAGAGCCAGGTTCTGAACAGATTGACGACCAGGAGCCCCACGGCGGCCAGCAACATGGCTCCGGCGGAGATTTCCATCGGAACGGACGATGTCAGGAACCCACCGATCAAGAGCAACACCCCGATCGGCAGGAGGATCATCCCCACCTGCTCGACGTTCGGGCTTGTGAGCCGGTTGTCCCAGACGATCGGCAGGATGTGGTGCATTATCCCGATCAGAGCCAGTACCACGAATCCGAGCACGACTAGTTGAAGGTGGGCAAGCCGCACATACCCGTAGGATTCCGGGACGATTCCAAAGGCCAGGAGTGCTCCGCAGCCAGATCCGCCGAGCAGGCCGAAGAAAACGATCGCGTAGTACCACGGCCGGCCGAACGAGGAACTCCAGGCCGATTGCGCGCGCAGCCATAGACGATGGATGAGGGAGAGGAATGCGGCGATCACCACGAGCCCGGCGATGCCGACGGCCGAGCCGTGATCCAGCCGAAACCCCACGAGCATGCCGATCAGCCCGCCGTTCAAGGCCCAGAATGTGAAAGGAAGGGAGTCTGATTCAGTTCGGTCCTTCGGTTGCGATGGAGCGACGAGCAGCAGAAATCCGGCGAGAATCAGCTGAGCCACGCCGCCGATCAGACCGGCATGGACATGGAATGTTCGTACCCATGACGGGAGTAGAGTGCCACGAACCAATCCGATGAGGATGGCCAGCCCAAGAATCGACGCAAGGGTCAGCCAGAAGAAACCTGTGAGGCACAATGTGAGGGGCGAGTAGGTCCGTGCGCGCATCCGGTTTGTCCTCTAGCGATCCAAGAAATAAAAATGATCGGTTGGACCGTGTCCGTGGCCGATGGCTAACCCGTGTCGGATCGCTTCCGTGACGTACGCTTTCGCTGCCTGCGCGGAATCCAAGACGGAACGTCCGCGAGCGAGATGCGCGGCCAGGGCAGAGGCGAACGTGCAACCGGTGCCGTGGGTGTGGCGTGTCTCGATGAACTCCCCTTTCAGTATGTTGAAAAACCGTCCGTCGTACAGCAAGTCGGTCGCCCGTTCGTCGAGGAGGTGGCCCCCTTTGATCAGGACGTGCTTGCATCCGAATTGGTAAATGACCTTGGCGGCGCGTCGCGCATCAGCCAATGACCGAATCTCAATCCCCGACAGTTGCTGCGCCTCATGCACGTTCGGCGTCACGATCAACGCGAGCGGAAGCAGCTTTGATTTGACGGCTTCGACGGCATCCGGTTTCAACAGGGGATGGCCGCTTTTGGAGATCATGACCGGGTCCACGACAAGGGTGGCGATTTTTTGAGGAGTCAGCATGCGCACGACGACGTCGACGATAGCCGAAGACGACAACATGCCGGTTTTGACGGCGGCGACGTCGAAATCGTCGAAGACGGCGTCGAGTTGCGAGGCAATGATTGTAGGGGGCAACTCGAACACGTCCGTTACTTCCTCGGTATTTTGAGCCGTCACGGCCGTAATCACGGACATGGCGAAGACACCGTTGGCGGACATGGCCTTGAGGTCGGCCTGAATGCCCGCGCCTCCGCCGGAGTCAGAGCCGGCGATGGTCAGTACTTGTTTCAAGGTATGCGACATAGGGTGCTTTCTACGGCGTCTTTTCCACGGGATCTCGTGTGGGGCCGAGCGTCAGTCCATCAATCGCGAACGACGCATCCCGCCTTGGTAACTTTTCGTAAAAATGTAAGGTGAACTGAGTGGCCGGTCCTTCCACCGGCGCGGTGAAGATGAGGACGGCCCGCTGCTTCCGCCGAGGTGATAATTCGAGGCCTCGCGTGCACGGACCCTCCCGATTGTCCTCGACCGCCTGGTGCCATATGGTTCCATGTTCATCCCTGAGGAGCGTCTCTTTCAAGTGACAGAGAAGCTTGAGGTCCCGCAAGGAATGGTTTTCGATCGTGACGTCCAATTTCATGCGACCATGGTGCTCGTCGATCGACGTCACGACGAACTCATAGTACTCGTTCCGATGAGTTCCCAAGCCGATCGGAGGGGCAGGTTCGTGAAGACGTTCAACGGCAACCTCCGGTTGTGGAGACGCCTCTTGTTTGAAGAACGAGTTAAAGGGGCCTGTTTTGGGCAACGTGACTCGCGCGGCCCCGATAGGCCGGCCGCTCGAAGGATCGATCAGCTTGGCGGTGACCTGCAGCCCGTCAGGAGTCTCGATCGAGACTCCTCTGACGAACACGTCGGCGCGGATCGCTTTTGCCGCACGCCGGACGGCTTTCACGTGGTCGGAGTCGATCCGATCCACGTGGAGTTTCTTCAGCGTCGAGGAGATGAGCGTTCGATCGACCACCGCCAATTCTCCTGCCAGCATGAGTTGTGTTCCAAGTTCTTCGGCAAGGAACTGTCCGACGATCGTAGGCTGTCCTTGTGAGTCTGTAAAATCAAGAACGGCCAAGCGGTGCTTCTTGGCCTTTGTCGCTCCCTCAGTGATGGCATCGGCCAGTTGTTTGAGAGCTTCCTCATAACTCACGCCGGCCCATGAGGCGGGTGGATGTGGAAACGGCAAGAACAGGGCAAAGAGCAGTATCAGCGATCCGATCATAGTCATTGAACTGACATTATTATACTCAGGGCCGGGCGAGAGTCTAGCAGGGCGAAGAAGCAGGGCCTCCGTGGGAGTATCTCGACTTGTGCGATGATTCATGGATGATTTCCTGAACATAAACCGGTATCTTCTTCACTCTGCGTACGAGATGCGGACCATCGAGAGGTCACGAGGTCTCTTTATCTGATGATATCCCATGGCTGATCCAACGATCATTTGCCCCGGTTGCAAGACCGAAATCAAACTCACGGAGTCCCTTGCGGCTCCGCTGATCGAATCCACTCGGCGCGAGTACGAAGCCCGTCTCGCTCAGAAGGATGCCGATGTGTTGAAGCGCGACGCGGCCTTGCGCGAGAGAGAGGAAGCGCTCTCCAAGGCGCAGCAAACGATCGACGACCAGGTCGGCGAAAAGCTTCGCGCGGAGCGCGCCAAGATCGTGTCCGAGGAAGCGAAAAAGGCCAAGCTCGCGCTACAGAATGACCTCGACTGCAAAGCGAAAGAGGTCGCCGATCTGCAGGACGTCATCAAACAACGAGAAGCCAAACTGGCAGAGGCTCAACAAGCGCAGGCGAATGTTCTGCGCAAGCAGCGTGAGCTGGACGATGAGAAGCGTGAACTGGAGTTGACGGTTGAAAAGCGGATTCAAGAAGGATTGGCGGCGACCAGGGAACAAGCGAAGAAAGAAGCCGAAGACGGACTCAAGCTGAAAGTCTTTGAAAAGGAACAAACGATCGCCTCCATGCAGAAGCAGATCGAGGAGCTGAAGCGAAAAGCCGAGCAGGGCTCGCAGCAACTTCAGGGGGAAGTTCAGGAACTGGAGTTGGAGGCGCTGTTACGGGAGAAGTTTCCGTGGGACACGATCGACCCCGTTCCCAAAGGCGAACATGGCGGAGATGCGCTTCAGCGCGTCGTGGGATCTCATGGGCAGCGCTGCGGGACGATCATTTGGGAGTCAAAGCGGACGAAGAACTGGAGCGATGGATGGTTGGCCAAGTTACGGGAAGATCAGCGGGCTGCCAAGTCCGAGATCGCCGTCATCGTGAGCCAATCGCTGCCCAAAGAGGTCGAGACATTCGGGCTGGTCGAGAACGTGTGGGTCACCCATACGAAGACGGTGCTCCCGTTGGCGCTCGCGCTCCGCCAGACTTTGATCGAAGTCGCTTCTGCGCGGCAAGCATCCGAGGGCCGACAGACCAAGACGGAACTGATCTACCAATACCTGACCGGTCCCCGCTTCCGCCATCGAGTCGAAGCCATCGTCGAAGCGTTCTCGACGATGAAGGAAGATCTCGATAAAGAGAAAAAGGCCATCACCAAACAGTGGGCCAAGCGGGAAGAACAAATCGACCGGGTGATGCAGGCGACCGCCGGGATGTATGGGGATCTTCAGGGAATAGCCGGAAAAACCATTCAAGAGATCGAGGGACTGGAGCTTCGCGCGCTCGACCCTCCGACCTTTTAAGCCATACGGTAAGGGCTTTGGTTTCGGGGATAAAAACCGGTATTTCATGCGGTTTAGCGCCTGCTTAGACGGATTCTCTTTGGTTCACGCCGGTAGGTGGATTGCCGACTCCTTCAGTATTCTCCAGGCGGAGTTTGACAAACGCGCTTATCCGTAGAGTACACTTCCACCCCAATAGCCCCCACTCACTCCTACTGTTCTAAGGAGGCCTCCATGCGGAACAGCTTCTGGTTGAAGGTGCTCAGCGCAGCAAGTCTGTGTCTTCTGTGCGTCACAAGTTTGGTCGGTGCCGAAGAGCCGGCTGGCGCCGTGAATGAGGCGCGCCTGGTCGCGCAATACAACTACTCCATTCACATCCTGGCCATGTTGGTGGTCGGGTTCGGATTTCTCATGGTGTTCGTCAGGCGGTACGGCTTCGGTGCGACGACCGGCACCTATCTCGTCGTCGCCACCGGGTTGCCGCTGTACATGTTGTTGCGCGCGAACGGAGTGGTGGGGCATGAGATCAAGGCGCATTCGGTCGAAACGTTGCTGCTGGCTGAATTTTCGGTCGCGACGGCGTTGATTGCGATGGGGGCGGTGCTTGGGCGATTGCGGGTGTTTCAGTACGCGCTGCTCACGCTGCTGCTCGTGCCGCTCTACGCGTTCAATGAATATGTAGTGTTGGACAACGGCTTGGGGCTCACGAAAGGATTTCAGGATTCGGCAGGGTCGGTCGTCATTCACGCCTTCGGGGCCTATTTCGGATTAGCCGCGTCGTTGGTTCTGACCACCGCGAAACAGCGGAGTCAGCCGATCGAGTCTGACCCGACGTCCGATCGGTTTGCCATGCTCGGATCGATGGTGCTGTGGTTGTTTTGGCCCAGCTTTGCGACGGCCATCGTGCCGTTTGAAGAAATGCCCCAGACGATCGTGAACACCATTCTGGCCCTGAGCGGGGCGACGCTCGCCACCTACTTCCTGAGTACCTATTTCCATCATGGAAAGACGTCGATGGTGGATATGGCCAATGCCGCCTTGGCGGGCGGGGTCTCGATCGGTTCGACCTGTAACCTCGTGAGTCCCGTCGGCGCCTTCTCGATCGGGTTGCTCGCCGGCGCCTTGTCCGTCATTGGGTTCGTGTTCATCCTTCCTGCGCTGGAATCCAAGATCAAGTTGATTGATACCTGTGGCGTCCACAACTTGCATGGCATGCCGGGGTTGCTAGGCGGACTCTGCGCCATCCTTGTCGTGCCCGGCATTGCCGGCGCGCAGCTGACCGGTATGGCTTTGACGCTCATCATCGCCGGGATCGGTGGGGCGATCGCCGGCGCCGTGATCAGGGCTACGGGCACCACCGAACAAGCCTATGAAGACTGCCATGAGTTTTCCCACGTGCCGGGCCCGGAGAGCGAGCGGAAAGTGGAAGAACTTGCGTTGGGCGTCAAAGCCGATATCGAAGCATTGCAGAAGGAATTATTGGCCCAGACTGCGTCCAAACGTTGAGCCGGGAAGGAAGAGCCGAGTCCGACCGCCTGATTCACAGGCCGTGTTGCTCGGACTTGGCGTCGATCACTATGAGGCGTCGGCGCGCGGGGCCTCAGTCGGCCTTTAGAGTTCCTTCGGTCGGCGGAGACCCCTAGCGTGACTGAGACGATCCTAGCGGCCAAATCCTGAGGCCAGTCGGCTGGTAGGTCTTCGGCAGATACTGATCGGGAATCGTCGTCCGGTTGCCGTCACGAATTTGGGTGTAATGGGGGGACATGATCTCTAGGCCCGCTTCATTGAACCGGTTCTGGATATGTTGATGGAGTTCCGAATAGATCGCGGCCATCTTATTCGGAGCGCCGGTATAGGCGTTGATTTCGTAGGTCACGTAAAAGTCATTCAGGCTGGTTTGCAAAACGAAAGGCTCCGGCGTCTCCAAAATATGCGTCGTCTGCTTAGCCGCAGCGATGAGGAGCTCATGGACTTTCTGCCACGGCGTGTCATAGCCGATGGTCACACTGGTATGAAGAATGAGCGGCGGCGGTTTCATCGCTGACGAACTGAAGTTGATGATGTGCGAACTGAGGACGAGGGCATTCGGAATCGTGACGTCGACGTTCTTGATGGTTCTGACACGCGTGACCAATAGGGTCTTTTCAGTGATGTCTCCGACCGTATCGGCGATTTTGACTCGGTCTCCGACGCTGAAGGGTCGCATATAGGTGAGGATCACACCGGCGACGATATTACTGAACGCTCCAGCGGCGCCCAACGAGACCAGCACCCCAAGAAATACCGAGATGCCTCTGAATGCTTCGGAGTGCGACCCTGGGATATAGGGAAAGATCGCGACGGCAGCGAAGACCAGGACGAAGAATCGGACGATTTTATAGGTGGGGGTCGTCCATTCACGATGAAAGCCTTGGAAGGTGATCGCTCCTCGCTCGATTCCATTGAAGAACATGTGGATGAGCTTAATGACGTAGTTGGTGACGACGATGATCAAGGCGATGGCGATGATGTCCGGCACCGAGGCGATGAACGTTCGACCGATCATCGTGATCGGATCGATCAGATGGTTCAACAGTTCGATGGAGAGATTGCGGGTGGCGGGAAAGAAACCCAAGATCGACGTGGCGTAGAGGTAGGTGAGCGAGACGTACGCCACCAATCGAAGGGCCCGTAACAATCCCAGCAGGGCATCCGAGATTTGCGCGCCCGAGATCAGTTCCACGCGTTGGATCTTTAAGGAATAGTGCGTTGTGCGGCCCCAGGCGGAAACCTTGTCCAGCATACGAGGAAACAACTGACGAAACGCCTTCAGGAAGCCCACGAACAACCCTGTGGCGACCAGCGCCAGCAGAAGACCGATGACCAAGTCACCCCAATTGCCGAGCAAGGCTTGAATCTGTTCCAACGGTACCGCCATCGCTTCCAGGAACCTTTTCTCGAACGCGCGTGTTTGGGGAAAGAGGTTCAAGACAAAGTGAAAGTACCAATATAGGGCGAGTCCGGAGAGGACGCCTCGAAGGACCCTACTGAAGACGAGAAGTACATTGCAGAGGTGATCGGCGGAGAGCAGCTCCAAGCCACGAAATGAAACGACGTGCGGGTGTGTCTCACGCCACAGGTCGAGGGCCTCGTAGAGTCGGGGGAACAGGACGTATGAGGCCACGGCGAAAAAGATCAACAACGCCGTCGCGAGACCGGCCCACAGGAGATCTCGCAAGGTGATCGGAGGCGCAGATTCACGCGATGGTTGGGCGGAGAGCGAAGCCCTCAGGGCTTCCCGTATCGTTTCCGTCTGTTCCTCGGCGAGGACGTGTCGTGGTTTGCCGGCGGTTTTAGCCTCGTTGTCGGTCACGACGAAGAGGACTTCCTCCGACGTCAACACATAGGCAGTCTGTTCGTGGTCCTCGACTCTGAGACTATCGATGACGGAAGGTGTTGCTCGGGTCAGTCGAGCAAGGCGTTTCTCAATGGCCGCAGCCCGGGAGGCTGCATCGACGTTGGCCAGTCCGGTTTGAATCGTAAACAAGGTTTCGCCGTGGAGGCGAACCGGAACGCCTGGACCGGCTACTGATGGTGCGGCAAAGATGGGAGCAGCGGTCAGCCAGGAGAGCAGGACCACGCAGAGTGCGAACGGTATCCGAAGACCCGTGGTGGACAGGGAGTTGCGGTTACTCAATGGCTCAAGGCCTCTTACTTGTTCGTGTTCCTGAATGTAGAAAAACTACGCAGTCATTGTGCCACGGCATCCTTTTTTACGCCAGTGACAAACCGGTTGTGGTCACGTCTGGTTCCTCAACTGCGATTGGTTGCCTAAAGGAAGAGGCAGATGCATAATGCCGGTGTGAGTGCGGTCCAAGTCGTTGGGAAGAGATGGGGCTATGGACTTTGTGAGCGTCGAACTCGTAACGAGATTGAAGGGATTGGTCATCCCGGTCGGCTTCGCGGGCGAGTTAATCTTTACACGAATCGGCATCCCCAGTCGGGTTCGGCTGAATCGGTCACGGAGCTGTCCGCTTCATGAACACAGTTTGAGCGACTGCCCTTCGGTTTGATTCTCCTTGACATGTCGCTGATTGAAACCATCACCATTTTAGTCTGCCTGTCTGCTGTCTTCAGCTATCTGAACCATCGGTACATCAAGTTGCCGGTGACGATCGGCCTCATGGCCATTGCGCTGGTGATGTCACTCGTCCTCCTGCTGCTCGGGAAGCTCGGCTACGGGATCGAGGCGGAGGCCGAAAGCTTCATTCGGAGTATCGATTTCGATGAGACGCTCTTGCACGGCATGCTCAGCTTCCTGCTCTTTGCCGGCGCGCTGCATGTCAATCTGGATGATCTGTTGGAGCAGAAATGGTTCATTGGGACGTTGGCCTGTCTGGGCGTCATGGTATCGGCCGGTATCGTCGGAGCGCTCACGTATCTGCTCTTGGGATGGATCGGTCTGTCGGTTCCGT
>CAYTAS010000104.1:0-11275 GCA_964435885.1 uncultured Nitrospira sp.
ACACCATACCGTTCTGTGCCTGTAATGCCTCGGCAACCACGGAGGCGTCCAATCCCAGTTCGGCCAGCTTCTTGTCGGAAAACTCGACAAAAATCTTTTCGTCCTGGACGCCGATGAGATCGACTTTTTCGACGTTCGTCACACGCAGGATTTGCTGACGGGTCGAATCGGCCGCCTGTTTCAGCTCGGCGTAGCCGTAGCCTTCGCCGGAAAAGGCATACAGGAAGCTATAGGTATCGCCGAACTCGTCATTAAAAAATGGCCCGACGATGCCGGGCGGCAGCGCCATACGGATGTCGCCGACTTTCTTGCGCACTTGATACCAGAGAGCGGGAATATCTTTGGGCGGCGTATCCTCACGAGGCGTGACAAAAATGACCGATTCGCCGGGTTTCGAGTAGCTGCGCACGAAGTCCAGGTTCGGCAGTTCCTGAATTTTCTTTTCCAGTCTGTCAGTCACCTGCTGTTCCACTTCCAGCGCAGTGGCGCCGGGATACATGGTCTTGACGACCATCACCCGAAACGTGAACTCCGGGTCTTCCCGCTGTCGCAGCTGAAAATAGGCGAACGTCCCACCCAACAACACCAGCACCATCAAAAAACCCGTGAAGGCGCGGTGTGTGAGCACCCATTCGCTCAGATTGAAGTCTTTCATGGCTAACGCCCTCCATGTTCAGCATTCTCTCCATTCCTTGCCGATGCGATCGCGTCCGGCCATCGCACGGCCTGGCCCTCTGCCAGGCGCTGGACGCCGGCACTGACCAGCAACTGCCCGGATGTAAGTCCCGATACAGCAACCTGTTCTCCATTCAGAGGTTCCCCAACCTCAACCGGCACGGATCTGACCGTGCCCGTCTGCTCATCCACCAGCCACACATGGGGTTGTCCCGGCTGGTTCTGCGGGGTAAACACAGCGGAGAGCGGAACAGTCATGTCAGAGGACGTGTTTGAAGAAACCCAGACCGTCGCCGTCATGCCTAATTGGGCAGTGTCGTGGTGCTCAAGGAGTGCCGCTTTGACACGATATGTGCGGCTAGACGGGTCGGCCGCGGAAGCAATCTCGCGGATTTGGCCATTCAAGCGCCTTTCGCGATCGGTCCATAAAGTGATCTTGACTGCCTGCCGGCGTGTGAGTTCTGCCAGGCGATGCTCGGGGACATCGAAATGGATCTCCTTTTCGTCAAGTTGAGCCAATTTGACGACGGCCTGACCGGCACTGACGACCTGCCCTCTCTCGACTTCCAGTGCCGTCACCACTCCGTCCCGGTCAGCCGACAGCCGGGTGTAAGACAACTGATTGAGCGCATGGCCCAGTTGGGCTTCGAGAGCCGCTGCCCGTTCTCGCGCTGTGGTGTAGGCGGTTTGGTGGCGATCAAATTCAGGTGGGCTGACGACCGTTTGCGTCAGCAGCTCACGGTATCTCGCGACATCATCACGTAAAAAGTCTCTATTGGCGACTGCGGATGCCAGCTGAGCTTGAAGGTCTTCCACGGCGAGGCGGTAGTCGTTTTGATCCAGCCGTGCCAATACCTGTCCTTTGCGAACCCGATCACCCACGTCGACGTGTCGCACCAACACCTTGCCGGTCACACGGAAGGACAATATCGTCTCATAGCGCGCTCGTACGTCCCCGGCGAAACTCATCACACTGCCAGCCTGATCCGCGATTCGGGCGACTTTCACGGGCCGGGCAATCTGTCGGGGTTGCTCGTCTTGATGGGTGCATCCCACGATCGTCATCAATGCCCCAAGGAAGACACCAACGAAACACGTGGCGAGAGATGTACGGATAGGTCGAATGAGTGTCATGATGTGCTCCTTGTGTAGTTGTATATGCAAGTACATAACTAAAAAAGGGGTCTACGCTGAAGGCACTTCCATTTTATTCTCAGCAAGCTTTCGCAAGAGTGTCGCGCCGTCATCACCAAGTAACTTCTCCGTGCGAGTTTGGGCCTTTCGCCAAGCCGGACCGATTCGATTCAGCAGGTCACGACCCCTGGCTGTAATCTGTACTGGGAGGCCTCGGCCGTCTTCACCATCGTCAATCTCTTGGATCCACCCGTTGTTCAGCATGATCTTCAGATTCCGGGTCAGCGTGGATGGGTCGAGGTGCAGAATTTTCCCAATCTCGATACGTCGAATGGGGCCGGCCTTTGCCACGAGAACCAGGACACTCAGCTGGCTTGCCTTTAGGCCGAATGGACGGAGTTCGGCGTTGTAGATGGCTGTAAGCACACGATCCAGTTTGCGGGCGCGAAATAGCAGGCACTCACAAGCGATTTGATCAATGAGACCGGTATCTTGATTCATCCGTCTATTTGTTTCCGTTGTCGTCATGGCATAATGTTGCATATGCAAATACATATCGTCAAGGCAAACCTTGGCGCGAGGGAAAAGGGGTCGAAAGTGTCTGCCCACTCATTTCGTGTTCTTTGAGCAGGATGACGAGCCTATCGAGGATGACCGTACGACCTGAAGTCTAGGAGTCCCAGAATTTGGTACCATGTTTCCACAAGACCGCCGTAATACTTGGACCATCCGTTTTCTTTCCGGGTATGGATAGTGTAGGAGTAGAGGAGAACTGAAATATCAGATGCGATCAATGTTGTCACAACTAACGCCCTCGTCGGCACCTGCTTCAGCATATTTCTCATGAATCGTCAGAATTGGCTCGGATCGGTCTTACTTGTTTCGCTTGTGCTGCTCATCGGCATCGGCTTGACCGCGTGGAAGTATGAATCCATCCAGGGTGAGCACGCAGCGTCGGCGAATCAACCTGAGCCGGTGGAGTCGGTCACCGTCGCCGTGGCACGGGCCATCGATCACCGCCATACAACGACTTCGATTGGCACGGTCCTCGCACTGCGCTCGATTACCCTGAAGAACGAGCTCGCTGGGACGGTCCGCGACGTTCGGCTCGTCCCGGGCCAAATCGTCGAAGCCAGCACCTTGTTGATCGCACTCGACGTCTCAGTCGAGCAAGCTGACCTCCGGGCCCAAGAAGCTCAGGTCGCGCTCGCGAAAACGGTTCTCAATCGACGGCAGAATCTCAGCCAAGAACTCGCCACCACGCAGGAGGAAGTCGATCGAGCGCGCGCCGACCTCGATGTCGCGCAGGCCCAGATCGCCCGCACCAAAGCCCTCATCGCAAAAAAGACGATCCGTGCCCCCTTCCGTGCGAGGGTCGGCATTGCGGATGTGCATCCAGGCCAGTACCTGGATGAGGGCACGCTCCTGACCACGCTGCAAGGTGTCGGTGAAGCGGTGCACGTCGACTTTGCCGTACCCCAACAGGTCGCCGGAGGTTTACAGGTCGGCGAGCCCGTCGAGGTATTGGCGGCTGGGACCGTTCCGACTGTCTTGGCCAAGATCGTCGCCATCGATGCACGGGTCGATCCGATCACCAGGAACGCCGTGGTACGTGCCAGGATTGAGGGGACCGGCCATGTCCCGGCGCCGGGAGCGTCCGTACGCATCCGCATTCCCGTCGGACCCATGCGAAATGTCGTCGCCATACCGGTCAGTGCGTTACGCAAGGGCCCGGAAGGCGATCAAGTATTTATCGTCGCACCCGACAAGGATGGCCGCAACAGAGTCCAGAGCCGCCGAGTCGAAAGCGGCGCCATGTTCGGCGACGAGATCGTCATTCTGACCGGGCTGAAAGAGGGAGAGCACGTCGCGGCGTTGGGCTCCTTTAAACTTCGCGATGGTCTTCTCGTCATGGTCGCAGATGCCGCTGAGAGCCATCGTCAGGAGAATCGCGAGGCCGGAAACACCGTAGACTAATCACCATGCCACAGGACACGACCCGGACATCGTTCACCGACATCTTCATCAAACATCCCGTGTTGGCCATCGTTGTGAACTTGATGATTCTGCTCGGGGGCTGGCGAGCGATGACGGCACTGCCCGTTCAGCAATATCCGACGATCGAAAACTCACAGGTCGTCATCACCACGGTCTACTATGGGGCCAGTGCCGAAACAATCCGTGGGTTCCTGAGTACCCCGATCGAGCGGGTGGCCTCAGCCATCAGCGGCGTCGACTATGTGGAATCGACCAGCCGCGCCGGCGTCAGTACGGTCACCGTCCACTTGAAACTCAACCACAGCAGTACGGCAGCGCTGGCCGAAGTCACGGCGCGACTCCAACAAGTCCGTTCGGAACTGCCTCCCGACGCGGAACCACCCGCGATCGAGATCCAGCGGGCCGATCGTCCCTACGCCTCGTTCTACCTGAGTTTCAGCTCCTCCCAGCGCACCGTCCCGGACGTGACGGATTGGCTCCTACGGACGCTGCAACCTCAGCTGGCAACCCTCTCCGGTGTCCAACGGGTGACGTTCGAGGGGGACCGGCAGATCGCCATGCGCATCTGGATCGATCCCGACCGATTAGCGTCGTTCAACCTCTCACCCGGTGACGTACAGGGCGCGCTCCGGCGCAACAATTATTTGGCGGCGGTCGGACGCACAAAAGGCAACCTGGTTCAGATCAACCTCCTGGCGAACACCGATCTCCACTCGACCGGTGAGTTCGAGGAACTGATCGTGGCCGACCGAGGCGGCGCGATCGTGCGGCTCAAGGATGTGGCACGGGTCGAGCGGGACGCGGAAGAAGCGAACATGATCGCCAAGTACGACGAGACGGAAGGCGTCTACCTCGGAATATGGGCGGTGCCCGGCGTGAACGAAATCGACGTCGGGCGTCGACTCCGCGATGAGATCGAACGGATCCAGCCCACCCTGCCGAGCGATATCGACATGAAACTCGTCTGGGACAGCACGATGTTCATCCGGAACGCGCTGACGGAAATCACCAAGACGTTGTCGGAGACGATTCTGATCGTCGCGCTGGTGGTCTTTCTGTTCATGGGTTCGGTCCGGACGGCCCTCGTCCCGCTCGTCGCCATGCCGGTGTCATTGGTCGGCGCGGCGTTATTCATGACCGCGTTCGGCTTCAGTCTGAATCTCCTGACGCTCCTCGCCGTCGTGTTGTCGGTGGGGTTGGTTGTGGACGACGCCATCGTGGTCGTCGAAAACGTCGAACGGCATGTGCGGCTGGGGCGATCTCGCATCGAAGCGGCGCAGGTCGCCGCGCGCGAGCTGCTCGGCCCGGTCATCGCGATGACGATTACGCTCGCCACCGTGTATGCCCCCATCGGGCTTCAAGGAGGGCTGACCGGGTCGTTGTTTTTGGAGTTTGCCCTCACCCTGGCTGTGGCCGTGGTCTTGTCCGGAATCGTGGCGGTCACCCTCTCGCCGGTAATGAGTTCCCGATTCGTCCATCCGCAGGGACAGGAAGGTCGGCTGACCTCCTTCGTCAACCGGCGGTTCGAAGAGGCGCGCCGTGCCTACGCCACGCTGCTGGACGGCGCATTCACGATACGTTGGGGAATCGTCATGGCAGCCCTTCTCGTCGCGGTCGCGGCCTGGCCGCTCCACCACTTTTCACGCCAAGAACTGGCGCCCGTCGAAGATCAGAATCACATCAGTCTCTTCTTCGAAGCATCACCGGATTCGACGGTCCACGCCACGAATCGCCAGCATTTCCAGATCGTCAAAGCAATCACGGCCATCCCCGGAACAGACTACACCTGGTCGCTCACGACCGCATGGGGCGGTTTCGGCGGAGTGGTGGCGAAGGATTGGCATGATCGAGACCGCTCGACCGAGGAGATGTACGACGACGTGTACGGCGCCGTGTCGCAGGTGCCGGGGCTCCGTGTATTTCCACGGCTGGACCCTCCTCTCCCCACCCCTGGGCAGTATGACGTGGAGTTAATTCTGCAGAGCGATGCGCCGGCCGAACAGATGCTCGAAGCCGTCTGGTCTGTGTTGGGCGCAGGCTGGCAAAGCGGAAAATTCCTCTATGTCGATACGGATCTCAAGATCGACCTTCCGCAAGCACACGTGGTGTTGGATCGCGAGCGGCTTGCCGACTTGGGATTCGATCTAGCCGGAGTCGGCCGCGAGCTCGGCACGATGCTCGGCGGGGCGTATGTCAATCGGTTCAACTACTTCGACCGCAGCTACAAGGTCATCCCGCAACTCGGCGACAAGGACCGTGCCACCGTCGATCCACTGCTCGATCTCAAAATCAAAACACCGGGAGGCCAGTTGGTGCCGGTCTCGACGTTCACCCATATCGAAACGAGCACAGCTCCACGGACGTTGAACCGTTTCCAGCAGCGCAACGCCGTCCGTATCTTCGGCGGCCTGAAACCCGGTGTGACGAAGGAAGAGGGGCTGCGGGTGCTCGAAACCGCCGCTGCTGAGCCGCGCATCGCGCTCGATTATGCCGGTGAGTCACGGCAGCTCCGGCAGGAGGGAGCGGCGCTCACCGTCACGTTGGGCTTCGCGGTCGTCCTGATTTATTTAGTCCTGGCGGCCCAGTTCAAAAGCTTCCGTGATCCGCTGATCGTGCTCCTCGGGTCCGTCCCGCTCGCCATCTCAGGCGCGCTGGTGGTCAGTTTTCTCGACCTTACCACGATCAATATCTATTCGCAGGTCGGGCTGATCACACTGGTGGGGTTGATCGCAAAGAACGGCATCCTGATCGTAGAATTCGCGAATCAGCTCCAGGCTCGAGGATACTCCCGATTGACGGCCATACGAGAAGCGGCCTTGACCAGGCTGCGGCCGGTCCTGATGACATCGGCCGCCACGGTCTTCGGACATCTCCCGCTGATCTTGGCCACAGGACCTGGATCGGCCGCGCGCAACAGCATCGGCATGGTCCTGGTGACGGGCATGACGGTGGGAACCCTCTTCACCCTTTTTGTTGTGCCGGTGGTGTACTCGCTGATCGCCGCGCAGCATCGACCGCTTGAATCGGCACCGGAGACAGGACAACCCGAAGCGCTGACGTTGATGGGAGCGAGGACGTAGGCGTCCGTATGCCGTACCAACATGCACCGACCTGTAGTCTGAAAAAAAGGAATGGCCCATGATCCACGAAACCCAACGCAAACATATGGTTGCGTCATTGATCCTCAGTCTAACCCTCACCGGCTGCGCCGATGTGAGCTATCAACGTCTCAATGACCCCTCGCGGGATACCTGGCAGAAACCACAAGGGGTCATGGAACAATTGTCGATCGCACCCGGGTCGCGTGTTGCGGACCTAGGCGCCGGCGGCGGCTACTTTACCTGGCATCTGGCCAGAGCGGTCGGCGCGCGAGGAACGGTCTATGCCGTCGATATCAATCCCGCGGCATTGGACATGATCTTTAGGGAAATGGTCGCGCGAGGAACTCCGAACGTGCGGCCCGTCCGAGCCAGACCGCACGATCCCAGATTGCCGGAGCCGGTAGACCTGGTGTTTAGCTGCAACACCTACCGCCTGATGAGCGATCGAGTCGCCTATTTTCGCTCCCTCAGGTCCTCGCTCAGACCGGGTGGACGTGTCGCGATTCTCGATTTCCATCCACGTGGGTTTTTTTCCGGCCTGTTCGGGGACAGAGTCGCAAAGGAAGATGTCCGAAGCGAACTGGAAGCCGCCGGCTATCGATTGGTGCACGACCATGATCTCCTCGACCGACAGCACTTCCAAATCTTCGCAAAGCCTGAAGGTTGAGAAGATTTCATCCGTGGAATACCCTATTAAGAGACCCTCCTGCGCGGCTTCATAGCTTCGCAGCTCCTCTTGAACGTAGACGCGTACCCCCGTGGTCGATCGATTATTTGAGGCTTACGAGCAATTCTGACTAGGCCACGCTCAAAGCCAACATATCAAAGTCAATTCTTTACCTCGGTCGTGTATATGAGATTAGGCTCGAGCACGAAGCGCTTATGCAGCGGTTGCGTCGGCCGCGCATTATCGTGCCCCAGGAGAATCCGGAGCTTTTCGATCTGTTCAGCGGAAACTTCGATGGGTTCGTGCAGAACTGCCCAGATGACGCCTTCAGAACAGGGCGGAGTGGTAAGAGATCTTGAATACCTGTAATAGGAATGTCCATCCGGCAGGAGGTGCATGGGGTTGACCGTATGATCAGGGTCTTCCATGACACCTCCTACTCGGGAGGGAACATGCTCCAAGAAGGTCTCAAAAAATGGGTTGTATCGGCCTGCCTCGATGAAGACAGCAACCACTGCCGCCTCATGCCGCTCGTTGTGATGCACGAGGTGCAGTTCCATCGGGCAGTGCTTATGATCAACCGTGTGCTCACTTGGGACATGAAAATGGAACTGTTCAAGCAAGTAGAGGTCGTCATCAAATACGATAGTGCTGTCCTTATCGAAATACAGCACCGTTTGACCGTGCCTGGGGTAACGAGACTTGGCTGTTGAAGAAAGGGGTTCTATTTCTTGTAAGGCATGCCCATTGTTGATTACATGGAAAGGGGCATCTTTGTAGGAAAACCGAATATCGTCCAGCGAGGTCTTGTGAACATGCAGCAAATCGATCGGTGATTGAGCCATACCTTCAGCTTAGCCATGCCATGCCTCAGTCAGAGACTGTGGCAGTCCTCACCATCTTTCGCCATGAGCGGCACCAGTGCAACAGCCTGTCAACTCGATAAGAGGTCGGCGGAGACCAGGTTATCCAACCTATCAATAAGCTCCATTTGACGCACGTCCATCATTCTCGTTAACCTTCACCAAACGAATGCAGTGTATTCATTGGCCACGAATCATGCGCGTGAACGCCCTATTGAGAGAATCCCTCCTGCTTGGCTTCATGGCTCTGCTCATGGCCGGGCTATTGTCTTTCGACATTTATTCTCCGACTGCCTTCGCCGACCATGCGTTTTATACCGTCGTCGTTTTAGTCGCCACGGCCTCGCGTTTTTCATGGATGCCGACCGTAGCTGCCGGCGCAGGAACGATCCTCACCATGGTCGGAGGGCTCGGAACGCCATGGTTTTCCAATTTGCCACCGTGGATTCAGGTGGGAAACCGGTCGATTACGATCGTTATTTTGTGGGTTCTCGTCTGGTTTGCCTGGAAACGCCGACAGGCTGAGACTGCATTACAGAAGGCAAACGAAGACCTAGAACACAAGGTTGCGAAGAGAACCCAGGAACTCGCCACCGTCAATCAAACCTTGGTCGCGGAGATTGCCGGACACATTCAGACTGAACAAGCACTGCGCCTCTCACAAGGCCGCCTTGCCGGCATTCTAGACATCGCTGAAGACGCCATTATTGTCACGGAGATTGATGGATCGATTACCCTCTTCAACCAGGGAGCAGTGAAACTGTTCGGTTATGAGCCGGGTGAGGTGCTGGGGAAGCCGATCCATCTGTTGATTCCGAAAGGATTTCTGTCCGATCATGTAGACCAGACCGGCGTGTTGATCCAACCCCTTGATTCCTCTGGTTGCAAGCCACAACGCCGTGACGTGTTCTGCATGAGGAAGGATGGAGGTGAGTTCCCTGCGGAAGTGAGCATCTCTAGACTGACGGTCGACAAGAGGACAACCTTTACCGTGATCGTGAGAGATGTCACCGATCGTCTTAGGACTGAACATCAGCTGCAATCGTTGACGACCCAATTGATGATGGTACAAGAAGAAGAACGCCGACGCATCGCCCGTGAGTTGCACGATGACATCAATCAACGATTAGCGTTGCTGGCGATCGATATGGGAAGAGCCGCGTCGCTCTCAGCGTCCATGACCAACCACACCGGAAACATAGTACGATCGCTGGCTCAACGGTTGGCGAAGATCTCCGATGATGTCCGTCGCATGGCATATCAATTTCACCCCTCCATTCTGGACGACCTGGGTCTCACCACGGCGCTTCGACATTTAGCAGATGACTGGTCGGCCAAGACCGGAATCAAAGTCCTAGTCGTACAGGAAGAGATCGCCGATCCTTTACCACTTAACATTAGCTCTTGCCTGTATCGGGTTGCCCAGGAGAGCCTTGCTAACATCATGAAACATTCCCGAGCCACTCGTGTCGAGATGGAATTGACCTGCGACGGCCACGAGATTACCCTGTCGATCTATGACAGCGGTATTGGTTTTGATCTCAAGGAGATTCAGGCCCGCCATCCTGGTTTAGGCCTTGTGAGCATGCGAGAGCGAGTGAGATCTGTACAAGGTCAATTAAATATCCAGTCCGAGCCAAGCCGAGGCACACACATCATCGTGCAAATTCCAATCTCAGGAGCACGACATGAAGAAACCACGAGTTCTCTTGGCCGATGACCATACGTTCGTGCTTGAGGGATTCAAAAAGTTGCTGGAAGAGCATTGTGAATTGGTGGGTGCGGTAGAAGACGGCCGCGCACTATTCGAATCCGCCGTAGCTCTTCAGCCGGACCTCGTAATACTGGACATCTCGATGCCCAGGCTGAACGGCATCGAGGCAGCGAAGAAGCTTAAGAAACAGCTTCCCGGAGTGAAACTGATTTTTGTCACAATGCATGCGGACACTGCCTATGTCAACGAGGCCTTCAGGGCGGGGGCATCAGGCTATTTGCTCAAACAATCGGCGGCCACGGAGCTACTGCAGGCGGTTGAGTCCGTGATGAGCGATAATTTCTACGTGACCCCCCTTATTGCGAAAGATGTCGTGACCTTTTTCCTCAAGCCGGGTCAAGCTCCTTTACCTACCATCGACGATTTGACGACGCGGCAGCGCGAGGTTTTGCAACTGGTCGCTGAAGGGTTCTCCGCGAAACAAATCGCCGACCAGTTAAAGGTCTCCCATCGAACCGTCGAATTTCATAAAGCGAAGATCATGGAGCAACTCCATCTCCACACGACCACCGATCTTGTGAAATATGCCATAGCCCATGGCTTAATCACCGCATCATGACTCCTCTTCCCAGGTTGTACCGTGGTTGTTCTGCTGGAACCAGGTAACTTCCACGGCCGAAGCTGGTAGTTTCCACAAGCACAGCCGGTAGTCTTCCTCTCTTTCTCCCCACGACTCCTTCGGTAATGTACTTCCTTGTGAAAATCTACATAACACAAAGCAATGTGTCGCGCACTCTAAGTGGAGTGTGTCCGATTGGTGGACATGGCATGAATTGGTGTGTGTGCCACTCTCACGGAGGAGGGGAGGATTAAGCTAATAAGAAGGATGAGTAGCGGTGTTCTCATGCAAGAGGGAGGTTCATCATTATGTTTATCTCACGTCGCCAATTTCTGAAGGTCTCTGCCGGAACGGTTGCCGCAGCCGCTGTGGCCGACAAGGTCATGGCATTGACAGCACTCCAACCGGTGTTCGAAGTCGGAAATCCGCTGGGCGAATATCCGGATCGGTCATGGGAACGCGTCTACCACGACCAATACCGGTACGATTCCTCTTTTACATGGG
>CAYTAS010000105.1:0-10868 GCA_964435885.1 uncultured Nitrospira sp.
CGTGCGGCCTGCGATGTTTTTGCATAGATCCAGTAAGGTTTCAAGGTCCTCCATCTGACCTCGCTTCGCCAAAATTCTGCGCAACGTCTGGACGAGCCACGAGCTGCCCTCTCGGCAGGGACTGCATTTCCCACAGGACTCATGGTAGAAAAATTCCATTAGCCTGAGTGCCGCCCAGACCATGCTCGTTCCTTCTTCCATCACCGTCACGCCGCCGGATCCCAGCATCGATCCTGCCGCCGCGACATGTTCAAAATCCAGCTTCACGTCGAGATGGGCCGGCGTCAGAAACGGCGCCGACGCGCCGCCGGGAATAATGGCTTTCAGCGGTTTGTCCGACCGCATGCCGCCGGCGTGCTCATACACCAACTCTCGGATCGTGATGCCCATCGGAACTTCATAATTGCCGGGGCGTTTCACGTGTCCGCTGACACAAAACACTCTGGTGCCCGTGCTCTTCGGCGGCGACCCGATGGCCGCAAACCATTCGGGGCCTCGGTTCATGATGTGGGGGAGATTCGCCAAGGTCTCGACGTTATTGACCACGGTCGGCTTATTGTAGAGACCGTGCGTGGCTGGAAAAGGGGGTTTGATGCGAGGAAGGCCACGCTTGCCCTCAAGTGATTCCAACAGGGCCGTCTCCTCACCGCAAATATACGCTCCCGCTCCACGATGGACCCAGAGATCGACATGGATACCCGTGCCGAGGATGTTCTTCCCGATATACCCGGCGGCTCGTGCTTCCGCGATGGCATGCTCCAAGATCTTAGAGCCCAAGACCATTTCGCCACGGATATAGATGTAAGCGGTCTCTGCGCCGATCGCGTAGCAGGCCAACACGATCCCTTCCAGGACCTGGTGCGGGTCGCGCTCCATCAATTGCCGGTCCTTGAACGTGCCGGGCTCGCTCTCGTCCGCATTGCAACACAGGTATCGGGGACCTTGATAATCTTTGGGGAGGAACCCCCACTTCACACCGGTCGGGAAACCCGCGCCGCCCCGGCCGCGCAGGCCGGATTTTCTGACCATGGCGGTGACGTCTGCTGGAGCGACCTTGCCGAGTGTGTTGCGCAGGGCCTGATACCCACCGGTCTTTTCATAGTCGGACAAGGATCCGGTGTAGCCGGGCTGCATCATGTTCTTGAGAAGAATGAGTTCGTGTTTCGGCATATCAATCTCGCGAAACGTCCTTCCTGAAGCCTGAAGCGACAGACAACCCGGCGTTCTTTCTTGCGAACGGCGAAAGACGCATCACGCTTCACGCGCCCGCTCCGCGGGCATCGGTTCAGGCCACATGAAGGGCCCGCTTTTTAGGGGACTGGTCCCCGTCGAGCGGAGATCCGATAAAATAAGATCCAGTTTGTCTTCAGTCAGTTGCTCGTAATAGTCGTCATTGATCATCATCATCGGACCGGTCCCGCACGCGGCCAAACATTCCACCGCGCTGAGGCTAAATAACCCGTCCGCCGTGGTCTCGCCCGGCGCAATCCCAAGTTTTGCGTTGACCCATCCGATCAGCGTATCTGAACCCACCAGCGCGCACATGAGGGACTTACAGACTTGCAAGTGAAATTTGCCGACCGGCTTCAAATTGAACATCGTGTAGAAGGTGATTGTCTCGTAGACTTGCGGAGGCGTCAGCCTGAGGAGTGCTGCAATCTCCTGCATCGCCTTCTCGGTCACGTAGCCTTGATCCCGCTGGGCGACATAGAGGAGTGGGATTAAGGCCGACCGTTTGACCGGATAGCGCGACAAGATGTCGGCGATCTCGTCTTTGTATTTGTCGAGGAACGTCATGCGTCTACAGTTCCTATGCTGACAAGCGCACAAGAGGCAAGTCGATAAGTTTCGGATGTCAACCTGTCAGCGCTCTTTCTTATTAGCCGCGTATGCATCACCGGTCACACTCTCCCATCACGACGTCGTATGTGCCGAAAATCGTGATGATGTCGGAAATCAAATACCCACGGGCCATGTAATCGAACGCCCCCATGTGGATGAAAGAAGGCGATCGAATCTTCAGCCGATAGGGTCGAGGACTCCCGTCGCTGATGATGAAGAACCCCAATTCGCCCTTGGGCGCTTCGGTCGCGCAATAGGTTTCACCCTTCGGCGGCTTGAATCCCTGCGTGAAGATGATGAAGTGGTGAATCAGGCTCTCCATGTCGCGCATCACTTGCTGCTTGGGCGGCGGGATATATTGCGGCATATCGGCGATGATCGGTCCGGGCGGCATTCGGTCCAGACATTGCTTGATGATCCGTGCGCTCTGCCGCATTTCTTCGACCCGGATCCAATAGCGATCATAGGTGTCGCCGTTTTTCCCGACCGGCACCTCCCAATCCACTTTGTGGTAGACCCCGTAAGGTTCGAGTTTACGAACGTCATAGGCGACGCCGGACCCGCGCAAGGTAGGACCGGTCATGCCGAAATTGATCGCGTCTTCGCCGGAGATTACCGCGATGTGTTTGGTCCGCCCCAACCAGATTCGGTTGCTGGCCAGCAGAGAATCGTATTCATCGACTTTTTCGGGAAAGGTGTCCAGGAAAGTGCTGAGGCGATCCACCAACTCCGGAGTGAAGTCGCTGTCCACACCGCCGATCCGGTAATAGTTCAGAGTCAATCTGGCCCCGCACAGCTGCTCAAACATATCGAGCAAGATCTCTCGCTCCCGGAATGTCCAAAAGAAGACGGTCATAGCCCCGATATCCAAAGCCTGGGCGCCCAGCCAGAACAGATGGCCGAGGATACGCTGCATCTCCGCGACGATGGTACGGATATACTCGGCTCGTTCAGGCACGCTGATGCCGAGCAGCTTTTCAACGGCCCGCACATAGGCATAATTATTTGCCATGGCACAGACATAATCGAGGCGGTCGGTATGTGGGATGATCTGCATGTAGGCCAGGCCTTCAGCCAATTTCTCAACCCCACGATGGAGATAGCCGAGGTCCGGCGTGGCCTTCACAATTCGCTCTCCATCCAGCTCAAGGACGACCCGCACAACACCGTGCGTACTCGGATGCTGTGGACCCATGTTCAGCAATAATTCTTCTCGCCGACTCGACGAGGATGCGGATGGCTCGGCGAGAAACAGCTTCTTTTCGGCCTCTGGAACTTCACTTTCAATGTGCTCGACCGGTGGTTCATCGAGGCGAGGGATGAAGTCGAATTGACTGCGCCACCCGCGGCCTTCGGTCGGGAAATCTTTTCGCAGGGGGTATCCTTCCGCATAGTCTTCCGGCAGAAGAATGCGACGCAAATCCGGGTGGCCGGAAAACCGGATACCCATCATGTCGTAGACTTCTCGCTCCAAGAAGGTCGCTCCACGCCACACGCTCGTGACCGAATCGAGGGTGGGATCATCCTCGGTCACCCTGGCTTTCAGGCGAATGCGTGTGCCGTAAGGAAGCGACAACAGGAGGTAGATGACTTCAAACCGTTCTTGATCGGACGGATAGTCGGCGGAGCAAATATCGGTGATGTGGTCGAAGCAGGCGGCAGGATCATCATGCAAGAAACGCGCGACTTCCAAGATTTTCGATGCGGCGATCTGAACGGTGACTTCTGATCGAGACGGATCGAGGTCGACGGAGAGCACCGCCTCCGGGAAGGTATTCAGCAAGGTATCGGTGAGAGATTGCATGTGTTCGTCAATCATCAGCTCTCACTCGTCTCTTAAATCAGTTCGGTCACTTTTCATTGCGCGCTCAGCCGTCAAGGTGACAGACGTTACTTCACGAAGACTCGTTCGCGTTGAATCTTTTCCTGCAATTTCAAGAGCCCGTCCAATAAGGCCTCCGGCCTGGGTGGGCAACCGGGAACATAGACGTCGACCGGAACAATCTGATCCACCCCTTGAACGACGGCATAGCTGTTGTAATGATTGCCCGATGTCGCGCAAGATCCCATGCAGATCACGTAGCGAGGTTCGGGCATCTGGTCGTAGATCCGCCGAATGACCGGAGCCATCTTTCGTGAAACCGTCCCTGCGACAATCATGAGATCCGACTGCCGGGGCGACGCGCGAAAGACGCCGGCGCCGAAGCGGTCGAGGTCATAGCGGGAGGAGACGCTGGCGATCATTTCAATGGCGCAGCAAGCCAGCCCGAACGTCATGGGCCACAGCGCGGACTTCCTCGCCCAGTTGACGACCGCATCCAGATTCGTCGTCACGATGTTCGCGTCAAATTGTCGTTCCAACAGACTCACGGGTCTCTACACCTTCCCTCGTGAAGGGCGATGGGCTTGTCCTTCACTGCGCGCATTCACCGAGCACTGCCCGTTATCTATTCCCAATCGATCTTGAGTGCGCGGTGGGCGAGCATGAAGGATAGGCCAACCGCCCTTCAATCCCACTCAAGCGCTCCCTTTTTCCATTCGTACCAGAATCCGATGATCAGAATAAGGAGGAAGAATGCCATCCCTACAATCCCCTCGATGCTGAGCGTTTTGAAAGCGACCGCCCATGGATAGAGAAAGACGACTTCGACGTCGAAAATGACGAACAACATCGCGATAATGTAGTACCGAATCGGAAACCGCACGCGAGCGTCTTGAAAAAGCGGACTTCCGCTTTCATACGGCGCTAACTTTGCGCGATAGGGTTGGTCCGGACGCACAAAGCGACCGAGAAAGAGAATCAGGGTCCCGAGGGCCATGCCGACACCGATGAAGAGGAGGATCGGCAGATAGCTTTCTGGAGCGGAGGTGTTGCCCATATCCGACCTTTAGAACCTCATTACCAGCCGGCGTTTCGCGGAAGCAATCATGCTCAATTCCTCAGGCCGCGGATTGCGCCGTGAGCGCAGAGCTGAAAAATGGTTTGTACGTCAACCCATCGAGTTCGGGATTCACGATGCCTGTATGCTGAACAAGAACCTTGAACGTGGTCCCCATCCCGTTCGGTCTCAGAAGGTGAATAGCGGCTTTGAACTCAGGGCTGTCCGGCTCAAGGTGCTCGATCATCTGTTCAACGCCGAGTCCCATCAGAAAACTCATTTGATTGGTGAACCCGGTCGTCCGGAGACCATGCTCTTCTCCGGCAAGAGCCAGTGTCGTGAAATCCACATGGGCCGTCATGTCCTGCTCTCCGACACGGAGGAACGGTTCCTCGTTCGTGGATTGTCGTGAATAACAGAGGAATGTGCCGCCCTTGCGATCGGGTCGATAGAGATCCTGGGCGGTATGGCCGTAGTCAATGGTCAGGGCGAACCCTTGATTGAGCAGGCAAGCCACCTGCTTCATCCAACTCAACGCATGAAGATTGATTTCGGCCCGGTAGCCCATCGGCCAATCGGCACGTATTCGGCGCACCTGATCGGCCAAGGCCTCAGATGACAGGGGCCCCAGGCATTCAACGAACTGCCCATTGTGATAGTCCACCCAAAGCTCTTCTGCTCCCTTGGCCGTGACGTGAATCCGGTGGACGGGGAACGAATCGATGAGCTCATTGCTCAGGAAGAGCCCGGTCACACCCTTAGGGGCTAACTTCCCGAGGTCGTCCACCCAGGTCATGAGATTCGGCTGATCCGACCAAGCATCCAGATTCCGGCGTTGCACCGTCTGCATGGCTGGGCTTCGGTCGATCAAGACATAGTGAAGGCGCTCGAACAACGAGCCAAAGTGCCGCCGGCACGCGGATAAAAAATGCCGTGCCAGCAACCCCTTGCCGGGGCCCATTTCCGTTACCGTAAACCGATCCGGTTGGCCTAGGAGCCGGTCCATTTGTGCGGCCTGTTTGGCCAGGGCCTGTCCGAGAATGGGATGGACATCTGAACTCGTATAGAAATCGCCGCGCCAACCGATCCGTTCAATTGTGTGTTCCGGCGCGCGCATGTAATAGCCGAACTGTGGATGATAGAGGGCCAACTCCATAAAACGAACGAATGGAATCGGCCCGGCAGCGGCGATTTCAGCGGCAATGGCGGCGACAAGTTCTGGATGCCCTGTCTTCACAGAAAGCTCCAATTGACCGTCATCAATGGGAAAGGCGACACCCCTAGATCATGGGTCTGGGGTACCCATTCCTAGAGTGCTGAAAGGGGCATAGGTTAGCCCCTGGAACTCTGTTAAGTCAAGGTGAAGTAAGGAGGAATTGTGACTCAAGCGATATGTGAGGGAAATCGTTACGGCGGCGGAAATGGGAGTAGCAGGATCCAAACGGCACGATGATTCGTCCGTTATCTCAGTCGAGCGGCTCTATGCCCCGTGGCACTTCTTATATTTCTTTCCACTTCCGCAAGGACAGGGATCGTTCCGGCCGACCTTGTTGTCGGTCCGTTGGGCGGGAACCGGTGCCGCCACGGGCTCGTCACCCCGGTTCAACGTCATTCTGGCTTGCGGACGTGCCAGGATGGATGGGGGAGGAGCTGCCGGCTGTTCCCCTTCATGACGGACGGCCTGCACATGGAACATTCGGTCGAGGGTGTCGGACTTGATCCGGTCCATCATCCCGGCGAAGAGGTCGAAGCCTTCCCGTTTATACTCGATCAATGGATCCTTCTGGCCGTACCCGCGAAGACCGATGCCGTCTCGCAGATGGTCCATCCCCAGCAAGTGGTCTTTCCAGTGGTGGTCGATCACCTGCAGCATGAAGGTCTTCTCCAGAAAGCGCATCAACTCCGGTCCCAGTTCTTGTTCTTTTTTCGCATAGGCTTCCCGTGTATGGGTTCGGAGGTCTTCCAACAGCGCGTCGCGTCCGACGTCGCGGAGCGAGTCTCCTCCGTCGTGCTTGCCCTGCGTGACGTCCAAGCCGAACTGACTCTGCATGACCTCGGTCAGTCCTTTGACGTCCCACTCTTCCGGATACTGATCGGGTGGGCAATAGACAGTCAGCGTCGATTCCACCGAACTGTCGATCATGTCGCGGATATTGTCGGTGAGGTTGTCTCCGTTCAGCACGGCCCGTCGGTGACGATAGATTACTTCGCGCTGCTTGTTCATGACATCGTCGTATTCGAGCAACTGCTTGCGAATTTCGAAGTTGTGCGCTTCCACCTTTTTCTGTGCGTTCGCGATCGCGCGAGTGACCATGCCGTGTTCGATGGGAACGCCTTCTTCCATCCCGAGTTTGAGCATCAACTGGGAAACCCGTTCGGAAGCGAAGATCCGCATCAGATCGTCTTCAAGCGAAAGGTAAAACCTCGAGGTGCCGGGGTCGCCTTGGCGGCCGGCGCGTCCGCGAAGCTGATTGTCGATCCGGCGACTCTCGTGACGCTCGGTGCCCAAGATGTGCAGCCCACCGGCCGCGAGCACTTCCTGCTTGTTCTTCTCGCAGTCCGACCGGATTTCTTCGAAGACCTCAAGCTTGCGGCTCTCCGGGATATTCTCGTCGCGATAGAGCACCTGCTTGTACATAAATTCAGGATTGCCGCCCAATAAGATGTCGGTGCCGCGGCCGGCCATGTTGGTGGCGATCGTCACTGCGCCTTTGCGTCCGGCTTGCGCCACGATTTCCGCTTCCCGCTCGTGCTGTTTGGCGTTGAGGACATTGTGCTTGACGCCGTTCCGATTCAAGAGTCCGGCCAGTTTTTCCGACTTTTCAATCGAGATGGTGCCCACGAGCACCGGTTGCCCGCGCTCATGGCACTCCTTGATTTCCTCGACGATCGCCGCAAATTTCTCTTTCTCGGTTCGGTACACGACATCGGCGTAATCCTGCCGAACCATTTGGCGATTGGTCGGCACGACGTTGACGTCGAGATTGTAGATCTTGGCGAATTCCGCGGCTTCGGTGTCGGCGGTGCCGGTCATGCCGCTCAGCTTCTTGTACATGCGGAAGTAATTCTGGAAGGTCACGGACGCGAGAGTTTGGTTCTCATTCGCGATCTTGACGCCCTCTTTAGCCTCGACGGCCTGGTGCAACCCGTCGCTCCAACGGCGCCCCGGCATCAAGCGCCCGGTAAACTCGTCGACGATAATGACTTCGCCGTCCTTCACCACGTAGTCCACGTCGCGCTTATAGAGGGTGTAGGCCTGCAGCGCCTTCACCACGTGGTGAACCATGTCCATGTGGGCCGGGTCGTACAGGTTGTCGACGCCGAGCAGCTTCTCGACGCGCGCGTTGCCCTCTTCCGTCAGCGAAGCGGTCTTGGTCTTTTCCTCGATGGTGTAGTCTTCGGGTTTCAACTGAGGAATGATCGCATTGATTCGATAGTAGAGGTCGGTGGTCTGGTCGGTCGGGCCAGAGATGATCAACGGTGTCCGGGCTTCGTCGATCAAAATGCTGTCGACCTCGTCGACGATCGCGAAGTTCAACTCGCGCTGGACGCACTGGCTGAGGTCCGTCACGACCAGGTTGTCGCGGAGGTAATCGAATCCATACTCGTTGTTCGTGCCGTAGGTAATGTCGGCGCGATAGGCCTCGGGCCTCGTGCACGGACGCAGATGCTGCAGCCGTTTATCGGAGGCTTCATACGTGGGGTCGTAAAGGAACGACGCGTCGTGTTGAATGACCCCTGTGGACAGGCCGAGCGCATGGTAGAGTCGGGCCATCCATTGGGCGTCGCGTTTGGCCAAATAATCGTTGACGGTGACGAGATGGGCACCCTTGCCTTCCAAAGCGTTCAAATAGATGGGTAAGGTCGCGACGAGCGTTTTCCCTTCGCCGGTTTTCATCTCGGCGATGCGCCCACGGTGGAGAATCATGCCGCCGATCAGCTGCACGTCGAAATGCCGCATGTTGAGCACGCGCCGCGACATCTCCCGACACACGGCAAAGGCTTCGGGGAGGATGTCATCTAAGGTCTGGCCCGCTTCAAGCCGCTTCTTGAAGTCTTGGGTTTTGTCGGCCAAGGCCTGATCGGAAAGCGGCGTGAGGCCAGCTTCCAGTCCGTTGATTTCCTCGACGATGGGTCGAATCGCCTTGATTTCACGGTCGTTTTTGCTGCCGAAGATCAAATTGAGGACTTGTGTCACCATAGGAATCAGACGAAATGAGAATAGTCGTTGTGAATGAGTGTGAAGACTCGTTAAGCTGCGGAGTATACAGCATCCGATCCCTGAATCCTACTTGATCCTTGCGGAGTACGACGGCGGCTTGACAAGCGTTGTCACCGGAGCCTACCATTCGGCCCTATCTGTAGCATGCGTAGTAAATTCTTTGCATCGGTCACGTTCGGATGCGGTCGTTTTCTAAGCAGCAGTCGGCGTCAGGTGCAGTTATGAACGGCGAATCCCGAAAATTCCTCTCGATCGCGCTCGTAGCTTGTCTATTGCTCGTCGGCGGGTTGGCCCAAGTTCAAGCGGCGGAACACGCCGGTCACCATGCACAGCACCAAGCGGCCACACATGGGACGCTGCTTTGTTCCTGGATGTGCGCCGCCGGTACGGTCCTCGACACTGCTGCCGTGTTGATTCAGGTCGAACGCAGCCCTCTGGCGGTTGTGTCGGTGTCTCACTCGGTTTCCACCTTCCCTGAACTGCCAAGGACCTCTCCAAGTCGAGCTCCCCCCTCCATTTCCCTGTAAGCTGATACCGCTCACTGTTTCGATAGATCTCAGGCACACGAGGGCAGCAGATCCCTCAGTTCGATAGTTGGTCGTTAGCGGATCAAGCGAGGCGGAAGCTGAAAGATGACCGTTTTCTATAGTTGCAACGCCGTGATGGAATAACGTGGAGGACCACGAACATGAATCAGACCAAGAAGAGGCTTTTCGAAGGGCTCCTGGCCGTGGGAGTGATGCTTTTCGTCGGCAGCAGCCTCGTGTGGGCCATGGGTTCGCGTGTACCGGCGGCCGGTACGACCGCGGAGGATTTTCAGCTGACCGACCTGGCAGGTAAGCAGCAGAGCCTGAGCCAGTATCGAGGCAAGGTCGTCCTGGTGAATTTCTGGGCCACCTGGTGCAAGCCCTGCACGACGGAAATGCCGGCCATGCAGGCGACGTACGAAAAATTGCGGGAAAACGGATTCGTCGTGTTGGCCGTCAATGAATTGGAAGATGAGGCCAAAGTGCGTGAGCATATCCAGCAACACGGCCATACGTTCCCGGTGCTCCTGGATCGGGACAACAAAGTCGCGAACCAATTCGGAGTCTTCGGCCTGCCGGTCAGCGTGTTCATCGATGAAAAAGGTGTCGTGCGTGAGTACATCAAGGGCGGCTTGCTGACTGAGCAAATGATCCTCGACACCGTCGCGCGTATCCGGCAACCGGAATCAATGAAGGCGGCATCGCTCAAGTAGTCGAAGAGAAGCATGGTATCGAGATTGAAACAATCCTGGCTGGTGTGGCCGCTGCTGGTCTGCCTCCTGCTGGTGAACGGGTTCATGGCAGCGCCCAGCGTGGAGCATGCCGAGCACCATGCCGACCATCAAGCCGGGACTCATTCAACCGGCATCTGTGCGTGGCTCTGCGCAGGTGGGGTGGGGATTGAGCCGTCTGCCGTTCGGTTGACTTCCGGGTTTCAGCTCATTGAACAGCTGAGCCTTCCATCCTTCGATGTCATCTTCAACATAGTCTCGCTCCCATACTTCTTCCGCGGGCCTCCTCTGGTTTACGCGTAGCGCCCACAGTCGACGGGCGCATTCATCACAACCGTGTCTCGCGGCGGGTTTCTGGTGGACGGATTCCGTCGTGTCACAACACAGAAAGAGTCAAGAATCATGATGCGCAAGCTTTGGTGCGGTGCTCTCGCTCTCAGTGGTGCAGTCGGAATGATGGCCTCGACGTTCAACCCGTCTCAGGTTGAGGCGTCGTGCGGATCGGTCAGTTGCTTCGTCGTCATCGGGTCTCAGCAGCAGGTGCCGATGAAGGGGCTGCTGACCGTCAACGCCATCTACAATTTCACGCCCATGGAGGCGCCTCCGGGCGAAGGGGGACGCATTCCTTTTGCCAGTCAAGGCGACAAGACGCTCACCTTGGCCAACT
>CAYTAS010000106.1:0-10799 GCA_964435885.1 uncultured Nitrospira sp.
ATACGGGGAACGGTTGTAACCATACTCATACAAAACAGTCTTTTAACGGCGGCTCAATTCGGTGATTCCCCTCCAGCTGTTACTTAATTCCTTCAACCTCACAAACTCGTTTATCTGAATAGATACACCGCAATCTTTTTAGATACAGCGGATGAGAGTGGTCCGTTGCAGTCCTCGTTTCATCTCCTCAGAATTCTTAAGAAACACTCCTAATGAAACAGTTGGTCTCCGTCTTGCTTATCCTGGCCCACCGTAGCCGATCATTAACCATTGACTAGTCCTAACAACTTATTTTAGAAAATGGAAACATGGGATGAAACTCATTTACATATGGTTCCATCGTGATGCCATTATGAAAATGCTGGTTTCTTGGACCTACATACGAAAAGCCCACAGCGGTTGTTCCACACAATTAATAAAGTGGCCAGAGATGCGATGGCGCGGAGCCGTCCCGAAAGCAGCAACAGCATTTATAGTAAATCTTTTACTGTGCACGGTTCTGGGCAGCGGAGAGGCTTCTGCAGCTACTTCTAGCGTGCTATCCGGCAGGGATCTCACCTCTCGTCCCTCGCCAACTGATGTTTCCAATACCGCCCCGTGGCAAATTCCTCATGGTTCTGATCCCATAAACGGATCGCAGCCCGACACCAGGAGCGTCAATCTGTTCCGAGGTGAATTCACGCCGCAGGTGCCGCTAGCGATTCTGCCTGCTCGGGGTGGACTGGCCCCAGACCTAACGCTTGTCTACTCTGCCCAGCGCGGGGATACGGCTCTCGGGTCTGGATGGCAATTTGGTTTCATGTCGACGATCGAGCGCCGCGCTGTAGGAGGTGGCACGCCAAACATGTACGGCGTGCTGGACGATCCGGGACCGGGCTTTGAGTTTCGCGTTGATGGCGCACTGTTGGTTCCCAACCCTGCAAGCGACGGCACCTATCGCGCCGAGCACGATGCATTCACTATCTATGAGCCAAAAGTTCATTGGCTCATCGTCAACCGAGTTGTGGCGTGGGAGGTACGCCGCAACGGGATCACCCGCACTTACGGATCAAGCGCAAATGCCGGTTTTTGCCAGAATGGCGTGGAGTACGCAACCGCGGATTGTACCGAACCAGTGCGCTGGTACCTCACCCAGATCAAGGATTCGCACGGCAATGTCATCGACATCGAGTACGATAGTTTCTTGCGTACTGACGTATCATTTCCGACCGATGTAATCCATCGCACCCTCGAAGCCAGAACCAAGCACCTTCTGGAGAGTCGCTTCTCCGGGCAAGCCACACAGCTCGAGCGAGCCAATGAGCGGCAGTCAAGCAGACGTTCCGTCGGCCCACTTGCGAGCGATGTTCAAGCGACAAATCGCCCCCCCCCGCTCACCGAACCAGCTTGTACGGGAGAACAGCGATACCGTGTTTCTCAATGACACCGAGCGCCTCGTCATCGGCAGCGAGACCCACAAGCTGCTGCCGGTCACCTTGCGCTACAACGACAGCAGTCATGTGATCAAGGTGATCTACGAGACTCGGCCGGATATACGGTCCGAGCGCCAGGACGGTATTGAGCGAACGCTGTTGAAGCGGGTTTCCCGCATCGATGTGACCTCAATTCGTAATGAGACGGAGCATCTAGCCTATCGCTACCGGCTGAAGTACAAGCAGGCAGCTGCCGATAGTCGGTCTCTATTGACTGAGCTTCGGCAGGAGACGGTTGAGACCGGAGCCGGCACGACGCCTGAGTCAGTGGCACTGCGTCGCTTCGAATATGCGGACAAGGCCCTCAGCGATCTCGCATGGGGAAATTGGACCCCGTTGACCGTGACGGGACAATCACTAGTTCCCGACCATTACGAATTTTCGGATGAAATGGCGACGAAAGCCTATTCGAGCGTCAGCATGTTGGTCAATGTCGACACCGACGCGCAACCTGATCTCATCGTGCTGAATACCGATTGTGAGGCGGATCCACCCGAGGACATCCCCAATCCGGGCTCGGGCTCCGGGCATGGCGGCGGCAGCCTGCCCGGGTCCGGGGACGTGGTCATCGTCGATGTCGACAAGGACGTCATCGACATTCCGAAAACTGCGCTATCCGCTTGCAAATCTCACCATCGGGTCTTCCTGAACGAACCTGACGGCACGACGGGGCGCAAGTTCGTCTACGACAGCATGCGGAGCGATCAGCTCAATGAGCGCCTTGGGCCCTTACAGCAGGTAACCGGGCAAGTCACCTACCTGATCGTCGATATCGACGGCAATGGCATCGTGGATCTCGTATTGGGAAATGTCGACAACAAGGGACCGCTCGCTGTCGATCGCCGTTACTTTGCCGGCTCCAATCAAGGCTGGACCGGAGAGGGAATTGATTTGCCATGGGCGTTGTCGCTCGGTGGGCATGATCCGTTCCGGGAATTGCAACTTGCCGATCTGAACGGCGATGGGAAACCAGACCTGGTAGGAGATCGGGATTATTTTCTCAATAGCGGTACGGCCCCATTTTTCTCGTCCGATCGCTCCTTACCGCTGCAGATCTATGGTGCCCAAGGAAATCTGAAGAACCTGCCTACCGATCTTCCACCGGCCAGTCCTGAATCCAAGTGTATGGCTCGCGATGCTTCAGCCCGCTTTGCCCGAATCGATCTTGGGATCCATCGCGGCTTTTCCGCTGATCTCTATCGGGGCACCGAAGATCTCAATGATGCTCTCGACCCTGAGAAATGGGTATGGCGTCATAGCAGTTACAGCGACTTCAACGGGGACGGCGTGGCCGATCGCATCGTTGCACTGAGCTGGCCGGAGGAAGCCGAAATCGTGCGGGATTCGGCAGTACCTTGATATGGCAAGACGCCCAAGGCCGCTGTGGCGGGATCAATCGTGTCTATCTCGGCAACGGCCGAGGAGAATTCTTCCAGACCGACATGAGCATCGGAGGTCTCTATGCATGGCCGGGTGGCCCACGGGCGGCACACATCAGCCACAATGCGGTGCAGACCGCCCCGGCGGTCACGTTTGAGTACAATCCCCCGGTCAATCATCACTCCGAGGTCGATTTTAATGGCGACGGCCGAGCCGAAATGACCCAGGTATGCGGTACGGGCTGGGCTCATGCGATTGCCGACCTGGGCAGCGAGGTCAAGGGGTATGGGCTTGCAGAAAATTCCACCCAGTGTCCCGCCGGCAGCGTTTCGCTCCCAGCGATGTGGAATGGATCCTCTGGCACGCTTCCACCGTTTATTGGAACTCGTGATGATGCGGTGCTTGGCGGTTATTTCGATATCGACGGCAATGGCATGGCCGATGTGTTTGTCGCTGCTAACCCGGTCAATCCAAGCAACTCTGCAAAAGCTGGCGGCGACCAATCCTATTGGCGCAAGAGCAGCCTCACAACGCCCCAGAGTCGGCTGACCGGAATTATCGGCCCCTTTGGCGGACGCACCTCGTTGCACTGGAGCGTTGTCAGTGATGGTGGTCAGGCAGGTGCGCGTCTGTTACCGGTCATTGGTTCGATCGAGGGTATGAACGGTCGTACCGATTTTCGATTCAGTTCTCCAGTATTTGAAAATGGGCGTTTCATCGGCTTTCAGCACGCAGAGGCGTGGGGTACGTCCGGCATCGTGAGCGTTACCCAATTCGCGACCGATAGCAGACGCAGAGGCGCGGTCGAGTACGAGGCAGTTCATCGTGAAGACGGCTCACTGTATCGCTTGACCGTGCATCTTGATCGCGCCGCATCCCAGAGAGTAACACTCGATTCCGTCCCACCTTTCTTCAATCCGGTCTATCGAACCTGTACGTTCGAGTTTGAGAACGATTCCAAGGCAAATGACCCATCGAGTTTCATTCAGGAATGCACGCAGTTCGATGGCAAGGAAGGTCCACGTGGGCTGCTGGGCGATGTGATTGTGAGTCGTTCTTCTGCCACCACCATCCGGCCTCTGAAGTCCTTGTTGCAGAAGCATGTTGCTGATTCCGCAGCTAGTCCAACAAAACGTAAACACACCGGCTCGATAACCGGAAAACTGCCACTCCGAAGCCTGGCGCCCGGTGGCGATGTACTGCGCGCGCAGGCTGATATGCGGCGAAGCAAGCCCTCAAAGGGGGCGACGAAAGACAAACTACGGAGCAGAATGGCCGTGCCGAAGATCGACATCAATGATTCGACCACATTACGGACCGACAACCGCCTGCGTATCACCGAGTTTGGCTGGGATGAGCTGGCTGGCGTACTACTCGAAGAGCGCGCTTTCAAGGACATCACCACCATCGATGATTCCACGGTATCGACCTACACCTATCACCTATGGAGTAACTCGCTCGCGGTTAGTCGTCTACATACCCGGAGCACCCGCGAGGTCGTCGCCCAGTCTCCGTCTTCAACGGTTCGGGGTGACAGGACAGCCGGGGGGATAAACCGTGACATCGTGGCGACCAGGCCCCCTGCCACTCGACGCCATTTCGAGTATCCGCTGGAAGATTACATCGGCACCGAATGGGGGCGCGAGATTCAGTGGGCGGACTCACCCATCAATCAGGTGCCGCCACGAAAACGATCCCGGACTCGCAGCTTCAACAAGGGAGCCCTCGTGCGAGAGACCGCGTGGGGCGAAGAACGTGTGGTCTCCTTCACCTACGACCAGTGCGGGTTGATCTCGAAGCGCAGCACTGCATTGGGGTGGAACCAAATCGAACACGATGCGATCTGTCGCGAAACGAGGAACGAAACAAATCACGGCCGTCGGCAGCTGTTGACCTACGACGGTCTGAATCGTATCCGGAGCCAGGTGATCGAGATCGTTCGACCAGAACTGCAACGAAGTGGTTCTCTGCGCTTCGATTATGACCCGCAGGTCGGGCCGAGCGAGCCCGTGGAAGTCGAAATCAAATCCGGCGCCTCTGGGGGCGAGACGCTTGCGAAGAACTATGTCGATGAATTCGGCCGCACCTGGAAAAGGGTTGTCTGCGAGCGCAAGCCTGGTTCAACCGACACATGGACCGTCAATCTCGATCAGGCATATCGATGCGCCGACGATCCTAGGAAGATCGCAATCACAATCAGCTTGTATGACGCGCTCTCCGGGCTCGAGGGGTTTAGAAGTCTCCCGTTCAGTGCGGCCGAAGGCACGGCCACACTGGGAAGCACCGGGACGCATCCCGGTCTGATGCCTGCCGTCCAGCTGACCGGTGTGGTGGGCACGCGTACCCGGCATGATCGCCATGGCAGATTGCGGCAGCAAACATTGCCGGATGGTCGCCTCATCGACTATTCCTTTGATCTCGGTCGCGAGACGACTGTTGGAGACGGCCTGACAATCGACCTGCTTGAGCGCGACGTGCACACGACGTTACTGCGCAACGGCGCGCTCGTCAACAGCAGCCGATTGAATGCCTTTGATGAGCGGATCGAGGAAGGCGATGCCCTAGGTAACGTGACTTCACATGGTTTCGATTCCTGGGGTCGCCGGATATCAACGACGACGCCAGAGGCTGAGGTCTGGGAGAAATGCGAAGGGCCGCCGGTGCGCAAGCGTGGCTCGGAACGGGCCACGTATTCGGATAACGACGAAGTGCTGACGATGACCGATGCCTTGGGCAATCGTATCACGAAGCGTCATGACCGATACGGACGAGTCATCGAAATCGTGGGGCCGGATCAAGTCGTTCAGGAGACGCGAATTTATGACGATGCCTACGACCCGAAGTCTTTCGGCGGCAATTTCGATCCATGGGTGGACAAACCACAGACACCGGGCGAATCAGATAATCCGAAATTTCGCCCCCGCTCGGTTCAAACGCTCGATTCGATGGGCAACACCTATACCCTCTGGATTGATGCCCTCGATCGTGGCTATCGCGCGCGCGCCCCCGATGGCACCGAAACCCTGACGGTGTTTGATGATCGTAGCCGGGAGGCACGCCGCACCATGCCGACCGGTGAGATCGTCACCATGACCTATGACTGGCTCGACCGACCAGTCACGCTGGCGCTGGATTCTGGTACAGCAACAGCCATCGAGAGCCGCGAGTACGATGTGCGGGGCAATCTGTTGCAGGCTCTGGATGCCGATGGCGAAATCCGGCAGCGCAACTACGACGTCATGAGTCGGCTGCAGCGCGAAAGTCTCGGTAATCCCGCCAAACGGACTCCGCTATCCGTCATGCAGAATGTCTACGACGAGCATGGCCGTATCGCGGAAACCGTCCTCAACGGTGTTCGCACCGCGTTCCGCTATGACGAAGCGGGTCGCCTGGTGCGGAAGTTGGTTGGTTATGATCCCGATGCACGGACAACGGCGTTGATGCGGCAGGACCTGACCTATACCTCGCGTGACGAAGCCGACTCAAGTACCGACAAACGCGGTGAGGGCGTGCGATCGGTTTTTGACGAGCGAGGTCAGGTCGTGGCCCGAGAAACCCTGTTCAACGGCAAGGTGATTGGCCGAGTCGAGACCGGTTACGACCTGCTCGGCCGTCCGGTTCGCACCGTCGATGAACTGAGGCACGTGACCTGCCACCGCTATGACGAATACGGCCGTATGACTGCATCCACTCCGCCTGGGCTGGGCACACGGAAGATCGAGTATACGCGCAACGCACCTCATCCCATCACAGGCCAACTGACGCGCAGTCAGCGCACTCGGATCACCGCACCGACCGGTGAGATAGTGGATACCTATGTCGATGCGATGGGTCGCACGTGGCTGACCGGAAATACAGCGTCCGGTTTCCAGCAGATCACCTACGCCGCCGGCCGCCCAACGCGATCCGAACGAATTGGTCTTGATGGTGTTGTCGCCGCGGTCAAACTCTTTGAGTACACGGACCGCTCCACGCGGATTGCACGGGAGTGGGACTGGCTCGATCCGAGTCACGAAGCAGCTTGTGTGGCGAACCCAACGGCCTGCGCGACAGGCTCCGTGAGTTTCATCTACACCACCGGCGGTCGCCCACTCAGCCAAACGGATGCCGCCGGTAACGCTACCACCACTCGCTACGCGGACGATGGCACTCTGTTGCCGATTGGCATGAATGCGGCCGGCGTCACCGAGCTTCGATTCGAATACGATTCCACCTATCCGGTGGTCACAGCCAAGGAACGTGGTCCTGTAAGCGATGCCATTCGCACCGAGTTTGGGTACGATCGCTACCTGCATCAGATCCGCACCGACACGCAGCGACGAAAAACCGGTGAAAAAGAACGCACCGACTATGCCTACGACGACTCCGGGCATCGGCTCAGTGCGTCGCTGCTGCGAAACAGCCAACTCGAATCGCAGGTGTCTTGGACCTATGACGACTACGGGCGTACCAAGACCAAGACGTACAAAATCGATGGTAAGATCCCACTCGCGCCCGGCACCTCCCATCGTATTAAGTGGGGCTATACACCTACCGGGCAGCTGGCCTTCGTGAAGTATCCCTCCGGCAATCAAGCGACCTACCGCTATAACGCGGATGGTCATCTAGAAAGAATTGAATCGGGGTTCGGGCCTCGGTCGACACTCATCGCCGCACTTGAGAAGCCCGATGCGAGCGGACGCTATCTCGAAATGAGTATCGGCAAAGGCCTTCGAATTAGGCACCGCTACAAGGCGGGACGAGAGAGCGAGCGCGCGATCGAGATGCGCAACGGCGTGTTCGAAGAGGCCTATCGTTACGATGCACTGGGTCGTTTGCAGGCGACCAAGCGCACGCGCGGCAACGGCGGCGCCGAAGAACTCACGTTTGGCTATGACGCACGCAGTTTGCTCACGCAGGAAACAGTGACCCACGGAGCCGACAGCCAAGGCTACCGCTACACACACGACGCATTGGCCCGACGTACCAGCAAGGTCCTGTCCACCTCTTCCGAAGTGGTGCAAACTTACGAGTACAGCAGCGGAAATCGGTTACTCACCATCAATAGTGACACGCAGTCTGCCACGGTCTGGGATGCGTACGGCCGGCCGGCAAACGATCATCGCCATATCGCGTTCGAGTGGGGCTTGAGTGACCAGCTGCGCACGATCGCATTGCCAGACGGTCGTCGAGAAACAATGCTGTTCGATGCTGACGGACAACGGATCGCCCGCACGGTAAACAGTGCCGTCGACCTGTTTTATTCGAGCGATCTTTCTGGAGACGTGTATTCACAACGCCGCGCGGACGGAACTTATCTGGATGTGGTGCGTGATCCCAATGGCGGCGTTGTGGCGTTGCTCACCGGCAATGGCAAGATCGTCCCCTGGGCCGCCGGAAAGGGTGATTCCATCACGGTGGCTGGTAAATCAAGTCGATCGGCGCAGTCCGCGTTTGGGGAGAGTCCAACATCGGATCTAAGCATCGAGCTTGGTTTCCATCAAATGTGGTCGAGCGCGCTTGCTCCGCTGCGTTTTGCCGGGGTTCGTGGCTATGACCCTGAGACTGGGCGCTTTCTCACGCCAGACCCCTTGGGTATGGGTGCCGCGGGCGACCCGAACGATGCGGTGGATCCATTTCGCTACGCACACAATAATCCGGTCGCCGTGCGTGATTCCACCGGCTATCTGGGCATCACACCCCCTACCCCGACAACCATCATTGTGGATGGGATCAGGGTCGAGACGTTCAACGTCAACGCCTGGGGCAATGGGACGATTCGCGTGGCCAATCAAGCGGCTTACATCGCTGGAGTACGTGCAGGTATTATGCGTGACGTTGTTGCGAACTGGACGCGCGAGTTCAACGAGGCACTTCAATCTGCAATGGCGGCATTGGGCATGACCGATGGGGCGACGGGGCACGGTTCAGCTGGTAGCATAGGAGACCACAAAGGCAGAGGTCCGATCGCACCCGGCCTCCTAAAAGCCTTTGCAAACATTTTTAGACAAAGGTCAACTGCCGCGGCCTCGTCTGGTAGGGCCGAATTCAAGGCTCACACGCAGGCTGCAGGCGAGGCGCTGGAGCAGGCAGGAGGTGGGGGGCCCGCAAATGGCCAGTTCATCGACGAAAACGGCAAGATCGTGCGGCCGATCTCAGGCGCCGATCCGTTCTCAGAACCCTACTGGGTCTACGTCGATGGTCCTGATGGCAAAACCGCAGTCGGGGCCAACACCCGAGAGGTTCTCACGAACTTCTTCGCCGCGAATCCCCAATACAAGGCGGCAAGCCGGATCGTTGAGGCCGGGGATGTGCTGGAGCTCGAAGTCGAGAGTAAGCGGATGGCCGGCATCGTGCGTTTCGGTTCCGGCTTTATGAATGCCGCTCGTGGCGCGATAGTAGAACCCTTCATTATGAACTACGATGCCCGCCGCTGGCTTTTTTCGTTAATCAACAAGGCGTTTGGCAGAGCACAAGGTTTTGAGCCTTTGAGCGGCCTTGGGAACGCCATCAATTCCTATAAAGTCCAGGGGCACAGCTACCCCGGCGCCATATTCAATGTCGTGGCGGATGGCGCGTTTTACGGAACCTTTGGTGCCTTGCTGGGGATTGATGAAGCCTCCAAGGACGGTGATTGGTACAGCGTCGGACAACATACCTTCGCGTTTGGCGCCACGGTCGGGAGCGCGGCACTGGGCGGGGCTCACGCCGGTATGGCGGCGCCGACAACACGCTCGGCGCTCTTGGGGGGTATCGCAATAGAGTCATCAGACGTGACTATGATCCTCGCGCGAAAGCCCGTGACGATCAGTGAAACTGCGGCGGTCCAGCGTGCCCTGCAGAACCCCCTGCTACTCCGTGACACTAGCGGTATCAGAGGGGTATTTTTTGGTGATGAGGCACTAATACGGCGTGCCCAGGTTACACAGTGGATGGATGACGGTATCTTGCAGGACTCGCTGCATATCGGCGGTCCTCATGGGAACTGGAGAAACGAATCTTTCGCCTTGCATGTGGGCGGAACAGAGTATCTTATCACTCCTGAGCAACTCGCCAACGCGGTCAATAGGGCCGTGCCGGGTACTACATTGACGTACGACCATTTGCTGATCTGCTGCGGAGCCAGGGCACAAACGGGAGGTGCTTTCGCATATGCACGACTGAGAAACCGGCTGGTTCTTGGTTATGAAGAGGTTGTAGGAGTTCATGAATACGGTCGATATTCTGGATATGAGATGATTGATCCCAGCACAGGAAAAACAGTCCCGACTCCCTATCCTAGCCAGTACCAGTATATGATCCGCCTTGATCAGAGCGGTACACCGATTGGTACCGAGCCCTTTCAGGGCCTGCGTAGTTCGGGCAATTCTGTTCCATAGCTTTTCATTTGCGATATGACGCCCGGTCATGGCTTGCAATTGCGAGCGTCAGAAGAAGATAAATGGTGCCGGAAAAGATAAAATTACCGGGAATCTGGGTACTGCGGACGCGACTATCGTGGGAGTGATGGTCGCGGCTCTTTGTTTATGATGAGGAGAAGACCCCTCGAAGTCGGCATACAGGCACAAAGTTCAATCAGGGCCAAGTGGCGTCGGACAAGAGTCGTCGTCTACTTCGGCGGAGTGGGCTCAAGTGCTTCACAGTGTCAGAATGAGGACCAGCGGATCACATCTCACTCACCATGATCTTCCGCCGTTTGACTTCCCCTCCCCATCTCCATAGAATCTTTCGCCATGGCTTCGTCCTTTGTCCATCTCCATCTCCACACACAATTCAGTCTCCTCGACGGCGCAAATCAGATCGACCCGTTAGTCCGCCAAATCAAGGCCTTTGACCAGCCCGCTGTGGCAATGACCGACCATGGCAACATGTTCGGCGCGGTCGAGTTTTACCGCAAAGCGAAGGACGTGGGCGTCAAGCCGATCATCGGGTGCGAAGCCTACATGGCCCTCGGAAGTCGACATGCAA
>CAYTAS010000107.1:0-10797 GCA_964435885.1 uncultured Nitrospira sp.
GCCGAGTCGATGCGGATCTGACGTTTCATGTGGTGTTAGGTGGGGGAGAAAAGTAGACGCCGTAGGGTTGCTCTGATTGCTCATTCTGCAGCAGAATCACGTGCCTCCAGAAGGTAGGTGCAGGCCGCCATTCTGATATTCCACCCCATGGAGTTTTCCCGCTGACGATGCGTAAAATATGGCATTCCCGCAGGAGGCCTCAATGAGGATTCGGACCATTCGCGGAAGAATCGTATGGGCCATTGTGCTGGTGGGATGTATTCCCTTGGTGATCGGACTCATTCTCGCGTATGTCTCGGGAATGCGGTCTCTCCGCGATGTCATCGGAGGGAATCTGCAGGCAGTAGCGATCCAAGCCGCCGATCGAGTGACGATGTTGGTCCAGAGCGAAGTACAAGCTGTTCGACTACTGGGATCCACCCCGTTACGTGTTCGTCAGCCTGTTGAGGCTGCCAATCGTTCTTATCCCATGGAAATAAGCAGTATCCAGCGTGTCATCGAGGAGCGGGCCAAGCTGTGGCAAGTGGGGGATAAGAGCGGCGGGCAGTTGTTGGATTTAGAGCTCTCCCGTTTTCTGCTGGAAACGAAAGTTCGGGGGGGAGATAAAGTCATCGGCCTGCTCATTGCGGATCAGCACGGGGGCCTGGTGGCCGCCAGCTCCGATCCCGACCACTTCTATTTCGGTGATGAACCGTGGTGGAAAACTGTTGTGGCTGGGAGTGGCGATCAGGTGTATGTCAGTAGCTTGATACCGGCCCAAGAGGGGTCATTTCGAACATCAGAAGAAACGATTGATATCGCCGTGCCGATTCTTGACGAACGGCAACGGGTGGTCATCGGAGCGGTCAAAGCCTCCTACCGATTTGATACCCTCTTCGCCATGATTAAGGAAATTCATATCGGGCAGACTGGGCATGCCATGTTGTATGACGACGCAGGGAATCCTCTGGTCTGTCCGATTCTCCCTCGGCAAGCCCATCGTATCCCAGGTCAGCTGATGACGATGATTGTTTCTTCCCAGCCGGGGTGGGGGATCGCAGAAGATGATGGGCATGGCGCAACCGATACGGTTGTGGGGTATGCGCCGGTGGCTCAGCTTCGATTGCCGGATAATCCATGGCATGTGTTTGTCCGACAACAGCCCGCGGAGAGTTATGCGCCGATCCGTGATCAACTCCGAAATCTGGCAATCATTGGGCTTGTCATGCTGGGGCTCCTATGGGCCATCGGGCGGTATGTCGCCGCGCGCATTGCCCGTCCGATTCAGCTGTTGCAAGCCGGTGTTGAAGCAATCAGTCAGGGGACCTATGATCGTCCGCTTCACATCCATACGGGTGATGAATTTGAAGAACTGGCCGTCGCAGTCCATCGGATGGCCGATCGGTTGCAGGCGTCGCGCGCTGAGCTTGAAGGACTTAATCAGGACCTGGCCCGTCGCGTGGAAGAAAAGACACAGGAAATTACCAGACACATGAGAAGTTTGGAGTTGGCTGAGCGGCTGGCCTCGTTGGGTAAAGTCGCAAGCGGGATTGCACATGAGATCAACAATCCTCTTGGGATTATTTTGAATCGCATCGAATGCATGGAGGCCGATGCGTCTCGCTCTCTGATGCCCGCCGAGGTGAAGCGTGACCTCTTGGCGGTCCGAGCGCAGGCCGAACGTATTTTACGGGTGACGAGAAGCATTCTGACCTTTTCGCGCGGGACGGTGTCGACTCTCAAGCCGATCGATGTCAATTGCGTCGTGGGTTCATGCCTCGCTATTGCAGGCGAAAGGGTATCGGCCCTTTCCGTTCGGCTTGGGCAGCTGTTGGCGCCGTCGCTCCCGCTGATCATGGGGGATCGTGATCGATTAGAGACGGTCATCCTCAATCTGATCAACAATGCCATTGATGCGGTCAGTCCCCTTGGTACACGTGGTATGGTGTCGATCCAAACAAGGGTGTTGCAGATAGAGGGGCAATCTTGGGTCGAGATAACGGTAGCAGATAACGGTCCTGGAATCCCAGGCGAGATCATCGGCCGAGTCTTTGACCCCTTTTTCAGTACAAAGTCGGTTGGGCAAGGGACGGGACTCGGTCTGTTTTTGACGTATGGGATCGTGTCGGATCATCGCGGGCGGATCGAGGTAAAGAATGGGGAAACGGGGGCGCAGTTTGTCGTTTCATTGCCAGCTGTTGGCCATAGTGGAATCGTTGAGGAAGAAGTATGGGAATCGCAGGAAAAGTTCTCATAGTCGATGACGAAATAGAGGCCCTGGAAAACTGTCAAAGAATTCTATGCCGCGTGTCGTTTGATTGCGTGGTGTGCTCTGATCCAACTGAGGCAGTCAAACTGATCGAACGCGAGCGTCCCGGTCTGGTGTTGACGGACCTGCGAATGCCGATACTCGATGGAATCGAAGTGTTGGCTGCCGCCAAACGAACGGATCCGTCCGTGCAGGTCGTGTTGTTGACCGCCCATGCAACGGTTGAGACTGCGGTGACAGCGATGCGGTACGGCGCGTTTGATTACATCACGAAACCATTTACCAGCGATGAACTTGTGCAGGTGGCGCGGCGGGCGTTCGATATCAAGACGTCGAACGGTGGAGGTGCGACATCGTATCTTGCCGAAGTATCCTCCGGACAAGCACAAGTCCGATGGTCAGAACAAACTGGTCGGTTAGTGGGGAATAGTCCGGCCATGCATGAGGTCGTGAAGCTCATTAACCGGGTGGCACCGACAGATTCAAACGTGCTCGTCTATGGAGAGAGCGGGACCGGAAAGGAAATGGTTGCTCGCTTGATCCATGAAGCGAGTCTTCGTGTAGACCGCTCGTTTATTCCGTTAGATTGCGCCTCGCTACCGGACTCGCTCTTGGAATCTGAACTGTTCGGCCATGAGAAGGGGGCGTTTACCGGGGCACATGTCGCGAAGTCTGGTCTGTTTGAGGCGGCAGGCGGAGGAACCATCTTTCTTGACGAAGTCAGCGGGATGACCGCGAATCTCCAAGCTCGTCTGTTGCGCGTGTTACAAGAACGACATGTGCGTCGGGTGGGTGGGATTCGTCTGACCCCTATAGATGTTCGCGTGATCGCAGCCTCCAACCAGGACCTCGAAGAACTATGCAAACAAGGGACGTTTCGGCAAGACCTCTATTATCGATTGAACGTCATTGCTATCATGCTTCCGCCTCTCCGGTCTCGCGGGGGAGATATTCTTCTCCTCGCCAATGAATTTTTGACCAGGTTTGCGCAACGGGTTCGGTCTGACGGTCATGCGGTTCCGACCATTGCCTCCTCAGCAGCCGATATCTTGATGCGATATTCTTGGCCTGGGAATGTACGGGAGTTGCAGAATGTCATGGAACGCGCTGCGGTGTTGGTCGACGGCGCCATGGTCAGGAGCGAGCATCTCCCCGAACGTCTTGTGCTCTCAACTGAAAAAGAGGTGTTGCCACCGGAAGGCGCATCATTTAAACAGGCGAAGCAGCAAGCCGTTGAAGCGTTTGAGCGGGAATTTCTCCTAGAGCTTCTCAAACGCAACGACGGGCATATGAGTCGAGCTGCGCGTGAAGCGGGTGTGGATCGCAAAACGATCGAGCGGATGGTCAAGAAGCATGGCTTGCGTGGATCATTCTGATCGTGCGAGCTCCTTTTAAATGGGGCATCTCATCCCCATTTCCTACCTCACGATATCCATCACAATCATCTTTCTAATTATGCACTTTGATAGGTAATGCGAAAGCTATGGGGCGAGTGTGTCCCAAATGCAGTTCGCTCCACGAAGTGATCCGGTAAAAATATCTCGAAATAGTAGGTTGATTCGTCTTGAGATTCCTAGGAATGGAATTTGCTCTATTCCGCCAGATCAAGGGGTTTGTGTGTGATCAAGCATCTGACCTGTCTGGGAACCGGGAACGAAAGGACCGACCTCCTCGAGAACCCTCAGGTAAAAATCTGGCGCTACCAGACTCATGACGCGATGATTGACATCAATGCAGTGACAAATCGGAATGTTAGATCCTAAGGAGGAGGCGCAACGTATGGGTGTTTCAACAAAGTGGGTTCAGTCAACGATCTACGGGCTCACGGTCTGCCTGCTATTGGCTGGGGCGCTGCCGGCTAGTGCGATCATGTCGCACGATGGGCACGTGGTCCAAGGTGCGACGCAGGATCTGGCGAAGCCGGTCCATACGCAAGCTGGGCCGATTCTTCAGGACAAGATGTCGAAGGCCATCGAGCAAATCGAGCGGCAGGTCCAGACAAAAGGACCATTCCAAGGTGCCAGCTCCCATGCGATGCAGCAAGGGATCTTGCTCGTCGCGGATGACATGGACAAGGTGAAGGTGACGCAGGGTGGCCGATGCCCAGCCAACGCGCCAGTTCGTTCCTATGATGTGACTGCGATGAACGTTGAAATCACGGTCAATCGGTTTGGAGATTTTTACCCCGGCTTCATGTATGTGCTCACCGAGAACGTGGCTGGCGTGCGTGAGGAGGAAGCGAAGAATAGGACGGCACGAGAAAGTGAGGATCCCACCTTCGCCGAGGGTGCGGTCTCGAACGGCTTGCAGGGTGATTTAATTCAACCCTTGGTTATCCGGGCTAATCAGGGAGACTGTCTGCGGGTGATCATTCGGAATCAGATCGAAGGTGAATCTACCAATATGATCATCAATGGGTCCCAGATGGTGGTGGCCAGTAATGGAAAACCGGCGACAGCCAATAACCCGGATGCGCTGGTGCCGTCGGGAAAGAGTGGAGAATTCGAGTGGTATATCCAGCCGGATACGCAAGAGGGAGGGCATGCTTTTCATAGTCATGCCACGAGAGATCAGTATTCTCTCGGATTGCTCGGCTCGCTCGTGGTTGAGCCGAGAGGGTCACGCTTCCTGAGTCCCTTCACGGGTGAAGACATGAAGAGCGGTTGGGAAGCCATGATCGATGTGGCAAATGGGTCAGACTTCCGAGAGTTTGTAATTTTCTATCATGAAGCTGGCGATGAGACATTTCGCTTGTTGGATCGTAAAGGGGATATGCTGCCCCAACGCGACCCTCATACCGACACCTATCGACCGGCGGCCCGGTTGCTCAACTACCGGAGTGAGCCGCATGGCACGAGATTGGAGATGCAGGAGCATCTGGTTGGATTTGCTGATGAGTCTCAGGGCTATGGCTCCTATACATTCGGTGACCCAGCCACGACGATTCCACGCTCCTATCTGGGCGACCCGGCCAAGTTCCGCATGGTTGGTGGTTCAGAGATCGTGCACTCCCATCACCTGCACGGTGGCTCGATCCGATGGGCCAGACAGCCCGGCACGAGCAAGCTGGATCCGACCCTGTCCAAGAACGGCCCAGTTAAGTTCCCGTCGATCAATGACACGTCCGATCGTCTTGATGTGCAGTCGATCGGGCCATCGGAAATTTACGATGAAGTGATCGAAGGCGGATCCGGCGGGTTGCAAGCGTTGGCCGGCGAATTCGTATTCCACTGCCATATCCCACAACACTATGTCACGGGCATGTGGGGATTCTGGCGCGTGTACAACACATTGCAGGCGCCCGGCTTCCAGACCGATGTGATGAAGCCGCTTGTGGAGCTGCCGGATCGGCAAGGCAAGATTAAAGCTGCCATCAGCTCCGATAAGTTGGTTGGCACCACGGTCGATTGGTACGGCGGCAAGAAGTATGAGATCACGAAGGACAAGACGGATTGGAAAGCCAATCCAGTCAAGGTCTCCATCAAGGATTGGGTGGAGTACATGCTTCCTCCGCAGGGATTGCCTGGTAAAACAGAGGATCAAGTGAAGCAAGCCAAGGCAAACGATCCAACGGTGGTGAACTGGAAGTGGGAAGGCGCGCTAGCACTGAATGAGCCGGAAACTCCGCATAAGTGGGCCGACTATGTCTCGCCTGCGCCTCTGAAGCGCCTGCCGATCACGTTTGATCCACAAACGGGTAAGCTTGCGTTCCCCTGGCTGCGTCCGCACCTCGGAAAGCGTCCACCCTTTGCGCCAAACCACGGTGGCGCACCATGGCTAGAGCCATTCCGTGTTCGAGAAGACGGGACGAGGGATACCGAGCCGCCGAAGCCAGGGGCGCAGGGTCCATGGAGTTTGTGTCCGGACAATGCTCCACGGAAATACTTTACGATCCATTCCATTACTCTCCCAATCATCCTGAAACCGGCAACGGCAAAAACGCCGGCGCTCGTGGATCCCATCGGGATGATTTATGTCCTCCATGAAGAGGAGGCAGAAGTTCGGAAGAATCCAGATAAACAAGTGCCGCTGGTCATTCGCGGCAACGTGTACGATTGCGTGGATGTCATCTTCAAGAATGAAATTCCTGACGATGCGCGCACTGGATGGTCGAACAAGATCAACCTCCATCCGCACTTCTTCCAGTTCGATACGAGTGCGTCCGATGGTCCAACGATCGGCTTCTCGTACGACATGTCTCTCAGGGCGTTCACGATGCTGACAGATCCGCAACCGGACAAGGGTATGCCGCTCCCAGGCAATACGGTGTTGACGGCAAATACCAAGGCCGGGGCCCGAAACATCACCGTAGCGGATACGTCCAAGTTCCATGTGAACACGGAACTTGGGGTTGGAATGGATGATCCGAAGTTCTTCGAGGTGGCACGGATCAAGACCATCAACGGCAAGACCATCACCTTCGATGCGCCGTTGAAGCACGGGCATAAGAAGAATGACATTGCCAGCGTGGAGTTCATCCGTGAGCGCTGGTATGTGGATGCGGATCTCGGCACCGTGTACTGGCATGATCATGTGTTTGGTACCGATACCTGGGGGCATGGCCTCTTCTCGGCTTTCATCACTGAGCCGCCACGATCGACCTATCATGATCCGGTGACTGGTAAAGAAATCCGGAGCGGTCCCATCGCGGACATTCATACGTTGGAACCGGTGTCTGCCCATATTCGTGGCAGTTTCCGCGAAGTCATGATGCATATCATGGACAGCAACGCCCGAACGGCGGAGTTGATCACGACAGACAATCCTCAAGCAAAGATGAATGCCGTGACCGTGGATGGACCTCCCTCGCATCAATTCCCCGAGAGGATCAATAAGTCTGCCATGTGGTTTTTGAACGGAGGTGAGGCCACGACGGGTAGCGGCTACAGCATGCGTGTGGAGCCGTTGAGCGTACGACTTGCCAACAATCCTGACCCGTCCAAACTGTTTGTCTCCGGCATTCATGGTGATCCAGGGACGCCATTGTTACGGGCTTACCTCGGTGATCCGATTCTTGTGCGGGCGCTCGTTGGGTCTGCCAATGAAGTGCATACATGGCACGTGACCGGACATTGGTTCCCGATGGAACGGTACGCAAAGGATGCCATGCCGCGCAGTACGGTCCATTTGGTGATCGGTGAGCGGTATGATCCGGCTATTCCAGCGGCTGGTGGTCCGCAAAAACAGGCGGGCGACTATCTCTACTACAGTGGTCGTGCGTCGCACTTTGCGGAAGGCAGCTGGGGTCTGTTCCGAGTGTTTGATGAAATGCAGGGAGATCTGAAGCCCTTGCCTGGACGTGAGCAGATTCAAAAGTCTGCGCTGTCGGTGTGTCCGGCTGATGCGCCGGTGAAGTCGTTCAATGTCTCAGCGATCGATCAACAGATTCGGTACCATGAAGGGGCGCCGGGTGTGATGGAAGTCGATCTTGAGCGGAAGATGGTCTTCGGCAATGAACAGGGCAAGATGTATGTGCTCGACGGGGATCGTGGACGAGTCAAGGCTGGTGAACTCAAGCCGAGCCCACTGACTTTGCACGTCAACGTCGGTGATTGTGTAAAAATTAATCTGAGAAATGAGATGGCCAAGGATCGAGCCGGGTTCCACGTCGACATGATGGCGTTTGACCCGAAAGACTCGTTTGGTGCCAATGTCGGAAACAATCCTGGCGACCAGACGGTTGCTCCAGGCGAAAGCAAGACCTACACCTATTATGCTCACCCTGAATATGGGGAGCTTGCTGCTTTGATTCAGGATTGGGGTAACGTCGTGGAAAATCCACGGAACGGCCTTTTTGGTTCTATCATCGTTGGTCCGAAAGGCTCGCGGTATCGTGACCCAGTCTCGGGAGACGATATCACGATGAAGAGTAGCTGGCGTGCCGATGTCCTTGTAGACCGGACGCTACCGGGAAATGAAAGCCGGAAGAACTACCGAGACTTCTCGTTGATGTTCCAGGACGAGGACAACATCGTAGGCGTCAGCTTCATGCCCTACATCCAACAGGTGGCCGGTATTACGGCGGTGAACTACCGCTCGGAGCCGACAGCATGGCGGATGGAAAAGGGGTGTGACATTCCTGAGGTGTTCGCTTGCGCCAAAGCAGGGGAAACACCATCGACTCCGCTGCTCCAGGCACACGTGGGTGACCCAGTAGCCGTTCACGTCTTGGGTGCGTTCAGCGAGCAGGTGCAATTGTTCACGATCGACGGCCATGAATGGCCGCATGAACCGTACATGCAGGATGCTGATCAAGTGAGCACCATGGAGTTTGGTGGGTCCGAAATCATCAATGCCCATCTTACCGGTGGTGCCGGCGGTCCAAACAAGATCGTGGGAGACTATTTATGGAAGAATCAACGACCGGCCTACGCCAATGCAGGGCAGTGGGGTCTGTTCAAAGTTCTCCCTGTAGATGACCAACGGATCAAGCCGTTAATGCCACAAGTTCCTCCCTTAAGAACGGCTGAGAAACCATCGGGTAAGGCAAAAGCGTCTGCGACATCGCTGAAAGCCAAGAAGTAGGGAGCTGCGGCGTACCCACCTCCCCAGGAGGGTACGCCGCCGTCCTGGTCAATCAATTGAAACGTACTCAATTGGGGAGCCCTCGCTCCCCAGTGTTTTTTACAGGAGCGATAGTTATGTGCTGTATCATACGACGGCCCAGGCGTACTGTTCTCCGGGCTACTCTCATCTTGCTTCTCAGCATCGTCTGGACAGTCGATGCCTCCGCGTACGAATCAATGTCGGTCGTGAATGGAGGGTCTATCAAAGGGAGGGTGTATTTCACCGGCAACCTGCCTGATCCGTCTGTCTTCAAACTGAACCGCTATCCCGACCAAGTGTATTGTGGCGCCCTGTCCGATGGATCAGGTTATCGCCTGCTGCGTGAGGTGATGGTGGATGCGCAAGGTGGATTGAAAGACGCGATCGTGACGATTGTGGGCGCCACAAGAGGGAAGCCATTTGAACTCGAAGAAACGAAGTTAGAAGTCAATATCTGTCAGTTTGTGCCATATGTGTCGGTCATGCGCAACGAGCATCCAATGACGGTGAAAAACCTCGACTCCGTCGCGCATGATCTGCAAGTCTATGAACGAGACTGGGAACATGTCTTCATCATGTTTCATCGCCCTGCCCTGACGAAAGGCGGGGCTCAGGATATTGTTCGTTTTACAGGGGATCGACGTGGTGTCATTATGCAATGCGGGATGCATCCGTACATGCAGGGGCATGGACTTGCCGTAGACAATCCATACTATGCGGTGACGGGGAGCGAAGGGCTGTTCGATATCGGCGATCTTCCGGCAGGTACCTACCGAATTCGAGCCTGGCATCCGACACTTGGAGAACAAGAGCGGGAAATCACTATAGCGGCTGGTAGCACGAGCTCAGTCGACTTTGCGTTTAAGGGGAAATAATCGATGTGGTTGCAGCGGTGTCTCTACAGCCTGCTACTGATGGTTACGATTGGCGAAACCACCGTTCGCGCCGAGCATGGAGTAGTAAAAGCAACGCCAGCCGTGAGCCGTGTTGAGGTTGTGTTAGCCATTCAGTATCGGACTCGTGAACCTGAACTCAAACAGGACTTTTCTCAAGCCGGGTTTGCCAACGTGCATTTCCAGTTTGCCAGGATGGGACAGCCCCCGCAGAATATTGGAGTGGGCCGAGAGGTCCCGGCCGATAAGGCCAGAGAAGCGATCCGGTTGGCGCTCAAGTACAACCTGGGAGTGGGCATCTTACTGCCGGAGCGATTGTTTCCTCCTAGGTTTATCACCATTGCGTCATCAAATTATGATGACACCGTAGAGTATCCGATTGATCAAGCGACCTTAACGATGTTGCAGAATCCAGAGTTGACGACGGAAGCATTTCATCGTCTTTATCACGAGCTGACCTCTGCCGTGATTATCCCCAAGAGGCGATATTAATGGCGGCCATACGGTTGAAAAATCGATACTCCCGCGTCGCGTCGATGATCTCCGAGATGATGGTCGTCACTGCTATGTCACTTATCGCACACTCGATGGTGCTTGCCGGTGAGCCGGACCAAACCCTGAAAAAAGCGGCGGATGGGCTAAGATCGAATGTTGAGGATATGGTGGCCCATGGCGGAATGGGTGATGCGAAGGCTATTCTTCATCATTGCGGAGAGGCTGCCCGATATGCCGAGGTACTGATCATGCAGCTACCGACGTCCCAACCAGGACGAGAAGAAGGGGTTGCGTCTCTTCACGACGTCATCAAGCAGTGTAAGCGAGTGTCAGAGATCGGTAGCCACGCCGACCCTGGGGTGCTGCTCAACCCTGCGATCAAAGCTCGCACAGCGGCACGCGCATCCGTGAAGGCACTCGGACTTGCTAAGTAGTGGCGCAGCGAGGTAGGGAAAGCACGGTCCGGACGCGGAGATCTACATCATCGCGTCGCACAGCGGCGCAGGCGATCCATGATTGCCACCCCTAGCCCTTCTTCCTTACAAGGCTCCCCATAGATCCGATCCAGAGCAAGGGAGTCCAACTTCCGAAGGCCGGCGAAGAGATTTCGTGCGG
>CAYTAS010000108.1:0-10595 GCA_964435885.1 uncultured Nitrospira sp.
AGCAGTGCTGGGTTGCAGGCAAAATTGATGAGAAGTCCGACAGGCTGCTAGAGGCTTGAATTGATGGCAGTCATGCTTAGTGCGCGGATGGAAGATTTGTGTGCGGTGGTGACGGATGGGACGCATGATTCTCCCAAGCTTCAAAGAGAAGGTGTTCCTTTCATCAAGGGCAAGCACATTTCTGGTGGCGCAATTGACTTCGATAGTTGCGATTTCATTACGCCAGAAGATCATGAAGAAGCCTGCCGCCGTGTAAAGCCGCAACGCGGAGACATTTTGTTTAGCAATATCGGCTCGGTTGGGGATACAGCAGTTGTAAAGTCTGAGCGAGAATTCAGCATCAAGAATGTCGCGCTATTCAGACCTGACAAACAGAAGGTAAATCAAACTTACTTCTACTACCTGGTGTTGAGCCCACAGTTTCGAGCAAACGTGATGAACATTCGCTCAGGCTCCGCCCAGCCGTTTATCAGCCTTGCGAACCTTCGCGCATTCCAGGTTAATTATCATAAAGACAAAGAAGCCCAATGCAAGATCGCTAATATCCTATCGGCCTATGATGACCTGATCGAGAACAACCAGCGGCGCATCAAGATCTTGGAAGAGATGGCCCGATCCCTCTACCGCGAGTGGTTCATCCACTTCCGCTTCCCTGGCCACGAGAAGGTCAAAATGGTTTCCTCCTCCCTTGGCCTCATTCCCCAAGGCTGGGAGGCAGTCCCATGCACCGAAATTGCCAATGTTCTGAGCGGTGGCACCCCCAAAACGGATGTCAGCGAATACTGGAACGGGAACATTCCGTTCTTTACACCTCGCGATGTGCCTGCTTGCTTCTATGTGCAAGATACCGACAAGCATATCACCGAACTCGGTCTTTCCAAGTGTGCCAGCGAGCTCTATGCTCCTGATACCGTCTTCATAACGGCTCGTGGCACCGTGGGCAAGGTCGCACTTCCTTCAGTGCCAATGGCGATGAACCAATCTTGCTACGCTCTACGCGGAAGAGCTGGAATACCTCAGCGTTTCCTTTTTCTAATGACGCTTCAACAAGTGGACTATCTCAAGACAAACACAGGCGGTGCTACGTTTGACACCATCGTTGTGGATACATTCCATAGAATGCAGGTTATCAAACCACGGCTCGATCTCATTGCTCGGTTTGGTGGCCATACCGACGCGATGTTTGAAGCAGTCAACACACTCCAGAAGCAAACAGCCAACCTCCGCCGCACCCGCGACCTGCTGCTCCCTCGGCTGTTGTCAGGACAAATATCGGTGACATGCTAACAATTAAACTGCCAACAGGTGTATTTGAATACGACCCTGCTAAGCCGTTGGGTAAACCAGGAGGCTTTGGACAAGTCTTTTCCGGGAAAACTGAAAGTGGCAACGACGTGGCCATCAAGAAGCTTCACGTTTCAGCTGCTAGTGTCGCACATCGTGAGTTGCGCATTGCTGATGAGTTGAAAGGCAACTCCTACGAGCACGTCACCCCATTCATTGACGCAGGCGAAGATGCAGATTCTGGCAATTACTTTCTCGTAATGGCGAAGGCTGAAGGTAGCCTTCAGGGTGCCATAGAGAAAAGTGGTCCACACACAGCGGTGGATGCTGCATCAGTCTTGCTCCAAGTCGTCAAGGGACTGATTGAGGTTGGCGAATTGGTTCATCGCGACCTCAAGCCAGATAACATTCTATTTCACGAGGGAAAGTGGAAGATCGCCGACTTCGGAATTGCTCGTTTTGTTGAAGAGACAACAGCAAGCAATACAGTCAAGGACTGCCTGAGCCCTTATTATGCTGCTCCGGAACAGTGGAGATTGGAACGTGCGACACACGCAACCGACGTCTATGCTTTAGGCTGCATTGGGTTCACTCTGTTAACTGGAAAGCCGCCCTTTCTTAACGATCCTCCCGAAGAGCATCAGAAAGCGCCTGTTCCCACGTTCTCATGCCTCGACCCTCGCCTTTCATCGCTCGTCAATATGATGCTTCGCAAACTTCCACCAACTAGACCTGCTTTGTTGCGGATTCGAGATCTATTATCTGAAATTACAGCTCAACCCCAACAAGGAAAAGATACAAATCCTCTAGCTGCTCTGGCCCAGTCTGCAGCAAAAGTAGCGGAGAATGAACAAGGGATTCAGGCTCAACAACAATCCGAGGCGGCGACGAGGAAGGCAAGATCCCAGTTGGCGGTGAGTGCCTTCGAAATCCTGAGAGATAATCTAGAGCGTCTTTGGGGAAAGATTCATAGCCAGGCACCAAACGCAACCCGTAGAACGGCCACAAATGCTTTCCACTGCAGCCTGGGACGGGGATCTCTCTATGTTGATCTCTCCCGACAGACCCATTTTGACCCAGGCCACTTTAGGCGATCAGGTTGGGATGTTGTATGCATGTCACAAATGACGGCTTTGCAAGAAGAGCCAGAATACAATTGGTCGGCCTCACTATGGTACATGAAACTGCCAGAGGCTAGTGATTATCGCTGGTTTGAAGTGTCCTATTGGAGTTTGCAGGGGGACAAATATCAACCTTTTGCCACCTCTGATTTGAGGAGCGCAGATCTTGCTGCCTCCAAAGTTGTGGGCCTCGTAAACATCGCGTTCGGGCCCGACCCGATTGACGATGAAAAAGAAGACGATTTCCACAGTCGATGGGTATGGCTGCTGGCAAATGCCGCGGCAGGCCAGATCCGGCATCCGCGTTCAATGCCAATGCAGGGATGGCCTCCTCAATTCGCATGATTCGAAGAAGCCAATTGGCTAGCCGGTATGGTCTATATAAAACGATAAGTGCCCTTGGCACATTCCGAAGACCAACTCGTGAACAGCCTGCAATCCAGCTGCTCGCTGATCTGGCAGGCAGTCTCCGCATTGGAGGAAGTGTTCGGTGTCGGCGGCATGCTTCACCGTGAAACGACGGACAAGGCGTAAAGCACAACGAAAGCGGGAAGATTTGTCGTGGTGCTGTCCCAACAACCAAGATACGTTATCTTGAACACGGCCTCATGGGCCAAGCCACAACGCCGGAGGGATTTGGAATGGGAGCGCGAGGGGGGGCGAGGCTCTCAAAAAGGCTAGAGCCGCCAGGCATTGCTGCCAAGCGGCCCCGTACGCTCCTTCTACGCATGGCAGATGAGTCGCTCACAGTATCAGCCCGGTGCCCTGACAAATTCAGGCCCCTTATGATTCAGCGGACTGTCGCATCGTTATAACGAAGATTCCCTCGTATGCCACCAGTTGAGACCTATCCAATCATCCCTCTTCGTGAAGAAGATGTGTTGGCTCCTGAAGAAATGGGGAGCAAGCGCAAGGGGTGGGTACAAGTCCCCAATGATTCCGAACGCTGGCTGTTCAAGTATGCCCGGATCAGTAACGGCCAAGTCACGGGTGAACACTGGGCCGAAAAAGTGGCGGCCGAAATCGCCGCGCTTCTTGTCATTCCCCATGCTCGCGTGGAGCTTGCGACACTTGAAGGTGCGCCAGGCTGTATCAGCCGACGGTTCCCCGAACTCGCCCAACCTGGCGCCGAGTTGATCCATGGGAACGACCTTCTGACTGGTGCCGTGCTAGGGTACGATCGGACGAAGCAGTTTCGCCAGAGTGATCACACCGTGGAGCATATCCTGGCGGCGATCTCGAATGTGCTCCCTGATCCGCACGAGCAAGCCGCAGCCTTTCGTCAGATGGCCGGCTATCTGATCCTTGATGCGATCATTCTCAATACGGACCGACACCATGAGAACTGGGCGCTCATTCGCGTGATGCACCAAGACGGGCGGGTTTCTCACGAAATGGCGCCGACGTTTGATCATGCGTCTTGTCTTGGGCGGAATGAGCCACCGGATAAATTGGCCACCTGGCTTTCAGAAGGTGGACGGCCTGAGTGGTATGCGGCCAGGAGACGCTGTCAGGGAGGCATCTATCTCCGATCCGACGATGCGCATGGCGCGAATCCCCTGAAACTGCTCGAACTTGTCGCCAGAAAATGGCCGGATTATTTTGTTGCTTGGCTGCCGAATCTGGAGAATGTTACCGAAGAGGATCTTTGTGATACAGTGGAACGCGTGCCGGCTGATACGATGGTGTCCGCACAGCGGGACTTTGCGAAAGCCTTGCTGCGGGTCACGTACCGACGAATGAAAGACATTCTCTCATGAAGACCTTATTCCTCGCCTGGCAAGACAAACGCGTCCGAGGTGATCGAGAAGATGGCTCACGTGCCTGGTTTCCGATCGGACGGCTTGATGCCGATCCTGATGATGCACACTATCTGTTTGCGTACACGCGTGGAGTGTTGCAGGCCAAGGCGAAGGCGGGATTTCAGCCGCTCGAAGCCTTTCCCAAACTAGAAACCTTGTACGAATCGGCCGAACTCTTTCCGCTGTTCCAAAATCGGCTCATCAGCACCAAACGAGAAGACTATGCGGAATACCTGTATCGGCTTGATCTCTTGCCGGGGGCCGACCCCTTCGAGATCCTCGCGATCAGTGGTGGTGGCAAGCAGACCGATAACTTGGAAGTGTTTCCAAAAATCCAAACCCGGCGCGACGGCAGCTTCGCGTGCAGGTTCTTTTTGCACGGATGGCGGCATGTGAACCAGCCATCACAAGAACGTGCACACACGTTGCATCCTGGCGATCCGCTGCAGGTCTCAGTCGAACTAAATAATCCGGCGACTGGGGCTGCCATTCAAGTTGAGTCGGCCAATGACTATTTCATGTTGGGATGGGCGCCGCGGTATTTAATTCACGATGTGTTGCAGGCCATTTCTGGAGGAGCTGCTAAAATCCAGGCGCGTGTGGTACGACTGAATCCTCCTCCAGCTCCTCACAACCAACGCGTGCTTGTCGAGTTAGAGGGGACATTTCCCCCAGGCTACGAACCGATGAGCGGCGAAGAGTTCCGCGCGCTACCTTCATAGCGGCCTATGGGCCACGCCTACTCTGAAGATCAACTTGTTGAACAGCCCGCCATCGCCCTGCTTGCAACACTCGGGTGGCAGACCGTCTCGGCAATAGAAGAGGTTTTCGGCCCTCAAGGAACATTAGGTCGAGACACCAAAGCTGACACGGTGTTGATCACGCGTCTTCGCCCCGTATTGGAACGCCTCAACCCGTCATTCCCTCCCGAATCCATTTCAGCAGCCATCGATACGATAACTCGTGACCGGTCGGTGATGAGCCTCGCGGCGGCGAATCGGGAGGTGTACGGGTTTCTCAAAGAAGGGATTCCAGTTTCCGTTCCCGATCCCAAAGGTGGTGGGCAGAAGACTGAGCGGGTCCGCGTCATCGATTGGGAGAATCCAGCCGCGAATGACTTTCTGCTGGTGAGTCAGCTCAGCGTGACGGGAGCGCTCTACACCCGTCGGCCTGATCTTGTCGGGTTCGTGAATGGTCTCCCTCTCGTCGTAGTTGAGCTGAAGAAACCCGGTGTTCCGGCGCAGCAGGCCTTTGACGATAACCTTACTTGCTATAAGTCCGACATTCCCCAACTCTTCTGGTTCATCGCATTGATGATCGCCTCCAACGGGACGGAGAGCCGTGTGGGATCCCTCACTGCCGATTGGGAACGGTTCTTTGAGTGGAAGCGGATTGAACGTGAGGACGAACCGCGTCGCGTATCGCTCGAAGTGATGCTGCGAGGCACCTGCGAGCCATCACGCCTCCTGGATCTGCTCGAAAACTTCACGCTCTTCTCCGAGCACAAGGCCGGGCTCGTGAAAGTGCTCGGCCAGAATCACCAGTTTCTCGGCGTGAACAATGCCATTGCAGCGACCTTGGCTGCCAGGAAACAGGGGCATGGACGGGGCGGGGTGTTCTGGCAGACGCAGGGATCGGGTAAGAGCTTCGCCATGGTGTTTTTCGCCCAGAAGATCCTCCGTAAGGTTCCCGGCAATTGGACCTTTGTGGTGGTGACGGACCGTGTCGAGCTGGATGATCAGATCGCCAAAACCTTCAAGGCCTGCGGGGCGGTCAGTGAGACGGAAAGCGAGCTGTGCCATGCGCAGAGTGGCGCGCAGCTTCGGCAACTGCTCGGTGAGAATCACCGCTATGTCTTCACGCTGATTCACAAGTTCCAGACGCCGGAACTGCTCTGCGACCGGTCCGATGTCATTGTCCTGACCGACGAAGCCCACCGCAGCCAATACGATACGTTGGCGCTGAACATGCGGGCGGCCTTACCGAAGGCCCTCTTCCTGGCCTTTACCGGCACGCCGCTGATCGCTGGAGAGGAACGGACTCGCGAGGTATTCGGCGACTATGTCTCTATCTATGACTTCCAGCAATCGGTTGAAGATGGCGCAACGGTCCCACTGTTCTATGAAAACCGGGCCCCGGAACTCCGCTTGGAGAATCCGAACCTCAACGACGATATCTACAACCTGATCGAAGCGGCGGGCTTGGATGAGGACCAAGAGAAGCGGCTGGAACGAGAGCTGGGCCGGCAATATCAACTCCTGACGCGCGATGACCGGCTGGAAACGATTGCCAAGGATATTGTCCAGCACTTCCTTGGGCGCGGGTTTCAAGGCAAGGCCATGGTCATTTCCATCGATAAGGCGACAGCGCTGCGGATGCACGACAAGGTCCGGGCGTACTGGAAGGCCGAAGAGAAACGTGTCGAACAAGAGTTGGCCAGGCTCACCACCTATGGGGCGAAGGCTGGCTATCCTGATCGCGTTCGGGAACTGAAGGCACGGTTGGATGTGATTCGCACAACTGACATGGCGGTGATTGTCTCGTCAGCCCAAAACGAGATTGCAGACATGCAGAAGCTGGGTCTGGACATCGCGCCACATCGAGTGCGCATGAATCATGAGAAGCTGGATGAGAAGTTCAAGAACCCGGAGGACCTTCTGCGCCTGGTTTTCGTCTGTGCCATGTGGCTGACCGGCTTCGATGCGCCGAGCTGTTCGACGGTCTACCTCGACAAGCCGATGCGGAACCACACGTTGATGCAGACGATTGCCCGAGCCAATCGCGTGTTCCCCGGCAAACACAGCGGCCTCATCGTGGACTATGCGAATGTCTTTGCTTCGCTGGAGAAAGCTCTGGCCATCTATGCCAAAGGTCGTGGGGGTGAGCAGCCCATCCGGGACAAGCAGAAACTCGTGGAGAGCCTACGCCAGGCGATCATAGAGCCGGAATCGTTCTGCCTGGCTCATGGCGTCAACCTGGGCGAGATTGAGCAGACGCCGGCAGGAAGTCTTGACCGGCTCACGAAAATTGTCGAGGCGGTCGAACGACTGATCTCTCCCGACCCTCTCCGCAAAGACTTTCTCGGCCAGGAGAGTTGGGTCCGAACTCTCTTTCAGGCGGTGAAGCCCGATCCATCCGTGCTGGAGTTCATGCCCCGCGTGGCCTGCCTGACCACGATTGCCGAAAGCATTCGTGAGCGAACGGGCGAAGGACCGGCAGATATTTCAGCCGTGATGGCTGATCTCAACAAGATTCTGGATGCGGCCGTGGCGGCGGATGGATTTCACATCCCTCAGGGAACAGCTGGTCATGGGGTGATCGATCTGACGAAGATCGACTTCGAGGCGTTGGCTAAACGCTTTGGGAAGTCCAGGACCAAGAACATCGACCTGGAGCAACTGAAGGCGGCGATCCGTGCTCAACTGGACAAGCTCGTTCGCCTGAACCGGACCAGGGCCGACTATCTCACCAAGTTTGAAGAGCTGATTGAATCCTACAACGCGGGTAGCCGGAATATTGACGAACTCTTCAAGGAACTCTTGGCACTCAGCCGTAGTCTCAACGACGAACAACAACGGCATGTTCGGGAGAACCTCTCCGAAGAGGAATTGGTGATCTTTGATATCCTCACGCGTCCCGCTCCTGCGCTCAGTTCGGAGGAACGGGCCGAACTGAAGAAGGTGGCCAGAGAATTGCTGGAGAAACTGAAACAGCTGCTCGTGCTGAATTGGCGGCAAACGGTCTCCGCTCGTTCACGCGTGAAGCTGGCGATTGAAGATGTGCTCGACCAAGGCCTCCCGCGGGCCTACACGCCCGATTTGTATAAACAGAAATGCTCCGCTGTCTTCGAGCATGTCTACGAAGTCTATGGAGAGCGGGGAGCGAGTCTGTATCGCCATTCCCATGGAGTCTGAGAGCATCACGCAAGAAAACAGTGTCATTAGCGGGGTCAAGCCTATGCATCTTAACGCTTGATGTATGCTAACAAGCAAGGCCAGGTCTCCGAGACTCTTGCTGAGTGCGCATCCAGTTCGGTTTACTGCATGCGACATGGACCCGCACGCAGATTCAGGGGTCAGGCATGACTATCGACTTATTGGAACCTGGCGTGTCCAATCCCTTCAGCCCTTACGGCAGTCCATTCAGCAATCAGTAGGCGAGGAATCCCTTCGCGACCGACGCACCGCGGCTCTAAGATCAGCAAGGAAACTACCGTGGCAAGTTGAGCGCCAACCCGTACGATCCCGATTCCACTAGCAACCCCTACGGGCGGGATGGATCTCCGTTTTCGCCCGACTCCATCAACAATCCGTACGGCGCAGGCAGTCCCTATCGCTCTGACAGCCCCACCAATCCCTATGGCCGCGGCTTGAGAATCGAAGGACAGTAAAGGCCTTCTCATCCATCTGCCTGGGTCATCATCCCCTGTTCCCGCTCACACACCCGCCAAGACGACGACCTTCATGACATCCGTTTCGGTGTGCGCACAGCAAGGGCAATAGATGACCCCTGTCTGATCTCAGGAAAGAAATTCTCGACGCCCAGGATAGGCAGGCACCGTCGGACTGAAAGCCGGACGTTCATCACCGGTTCGCCCGATGCTAAGCGCTTCGGTGACAACCATTCATAGGCATGGGGGAGGAGATCGCCGATTGTGTGAACACCCCGCTGTTTGAGATCTTTGTGCGCGCGGGGGCTCAGGAGCAGACTTACGATAGGTTGTGACGAAAAGCACCGCCCCAGTAAATTGCGTATCCGTATCCTCCGCTTCCCACTGAATGTCAGTGCCCATTGAAATTCCTAGCCTTTCTCCTTATAAAGTTCGAAGAGAAAATCCTCGAAGTGCCATTGGAATTCCTTTCCTCACGGATGGAGAAGCCATGATGACGAGACTGTGCAGTGTATGGGCGCCCATGCTTACGGCCATCGGCCTGATCATACTTGGTGGCTGCGCCGCCGCCGACGGCCCCCCCAGTCGTGAGCCGGTCGGCGCGCCCGAGACCGCGACGCGTCTGCCGATCGGCCGCGAGTCGGCCAAGCCCGTGCCGTCCCCGCGCGATATCGCCGCGCTGCGAGGTCCGCTGGTGCCCCCGACCGAGATCGTCGCCTTCGCTCGGGCGGAGCGCCTGTCGCCCAAGCTCTGCGCGGAGCTGATCACCCGCCTGATCGACGCGCGTCGCACCGGCCTCACTGATCCGCTACAGAGCGCACGCGGCGATCACCTCTATGTCTACCTGATGCCGGGCGTCACCGAGCTGCCGTTGCACGCGCGAAGGGCCACCGGCCGGACCAGCGACGGCAGCGTCCACGTCGTGCGGCTGACGCTGGCCGAGGCTGATGCGATGGCGCGCCATCGCCAGGTCCACGCCGTTTGCCTGCGCCGCGAGGCGGTGCCGCTGCAGCCTGTCGGCAACGTCACGACCGAGGGTGTGCAGCGCAGCAACGCCCAGCTGATCCACGCCGTCGGCATCACCGGCACGGGACGAACCGTCGTAGTCATCGACGACAGCTTCGATACGGACAGCCCGGAGCTGGCTGGCCACCTGGATGTCGGCGCGAGCCAGATCTTCGATGCGACCGGAGCCTGCAACGGTAGCCTGCTCTGCGACAAGACGAGGGGCGAGTCGCACGGCACGGCGGTGGCGGAGATCGTCGCCGACATGGCGCCGGGTGCCCGGATCATCGCCTATGTCGCCAAGGGCGAGGTCGAGTTCGAGAACGCCGTGCACGCCGCCATCCTGCGCAACGATGTCGATGTCCTCACCTCGTCGCTCGCATTCGCCAACCTGCCGCCCTTCGTCGGGATCCGCTGGGCCGAGGGCAAGGGCTATCACCTGGGCGGCGAGGGGATTGCGGCCCGTGCCCTCAGTCGCGCGTCGGCCAACCGGATCGCGGTCACCCAGGCCGCAGGCAACTCCGGTGGCATCGGCCATTTCGGCACCTACCAGCCATCCAGCATCGTTCCGGGAACGATCCACCCCGTGCTTGCCCAACACCAGAGCGTGATGGCGTTCCGGCCGGGGCTCAACGGCCTCCAGCAGGCCTGCCTGCCGATCAACCACCGCGGTTTTGCGATCGGGCTCGTCTATCAGGGCCAGAATTTGACCGACCAGGACTACGACATCTATCTGTTCAACGAGCAGATGAACTTCTTCACCGGCCACAAGAGTGACACCCGTGGACCGGGGGTCATCCCGGGCGAGACGATCTCGGTGGAACCGGCGGCTGTCGGCGGCGGGATCGACACCAACAATGATGGAATCGTCGACACCTATCGCGGCTGTCTGGTGCTCGCCTCCTACAGCTCCAACCAGGATGCCGTCTTCCACGTGGTCTCGACCGAGGTCGACCAGGCGCGCTGGCCCGGCCACATCGCATTCGGCAGCCT
>CAYTAS010000109.1:0-10535 GCA_964435885.1 uncultured Nitrospira sp.
AAACGGTGCCGACCTGACACGTGGACTGCCGTTTCTAGGTTAACCGGACACCTATGGTAGGACATATCGAATTATTATCAGAAGATGGCTATCCTGTTGGATGGGAAAACTCTTGAACCGCCCCTGCCACACATGGCCGTGACTTCGGTCATGGTGATGATATCGCCGGACATGACGGGTGATCCACCACTGCATGAAGGGACTGAGTGCGCCACCGGTACTGAACCCGACCACCAGACGAAAATGGTTAAGCATGAGGAATCTTGATGGGATACCGCGCTTTGGCCGAGCCGAGCAAATCGAGGAAGACTCGGTAGTCCCCATCCTTCTGGAAAAACCTTGCACCCTTGGTTCCCACGATTCAGAATACGGTACGCATGCCCATCGACGCGTCCTCGTGGAATCCGTGGCATGGCTCTGTACAATACGCAAATCAGGAGTCCTCACACAAAAATAGATAGCCTTGCCCACTGTTCATCCACCTTCTCACCGATCATGCCGCGTGGTGACGCGCCATGGCGCGTCACCACATCAATACAGAGAGAGATCGTAGAAGACGTTACCGTTTTCCTCCGCTTAGGTGGATGAGAGTAGTACGTTGGACTGTGACTGGTACGCCAAAATTTGGATCCACTGCGCTTGCACCTGCCTCAAGTTGAGCTGGTCCAGAGCTGAACGGCGCCGAGAAGCCAGCCACACGGACGGTCCATGCAGTTGGGGTTGTTGAACATTGTGTTGAGAGGTTAAAGAAACCTGTCGCGACGACGGTCCGAGAGACTCGCTGCGTGACAGTGCCTGTGAGTTGAGCTGTGGCTGCCTGCGAGCATTGTATCGTCCCCCCAACGGTTGCGGCTCCGGTGACTCGCTGCACCTTTCCTTTCTGGTCCAGCACCAGAGCACGAGTCAGCGCTGGTGGTGGAGGTGGGTTCTCGATTTTGATTTCGCCAAACAATGCTGGCTGAGCCCCCTCGCAGTGCTGTTCAAACTTTGCATGAAACCGCTCGATATATCCAAGTGAACCATACAATGCGTCTAGCACCTCAAACCGTCCAGTTAATTCATTACACCCACGACCGTCCCCTGAGAAGGAGAGCCCTGGGACGGACGGTGCTTGAAACGGCGAGCGGGTTGCGCCCTCATAAACGCCCGGTACTAATTTTTGGCCTTCAGGCGCAACCAGGTCAAGGAATCAAAAACCTCCAGAAAATGGGAATACAGACACGCCAATTGTCCGCTGGTCCTGGCCCGTCATGGATCTAAAGTCAGAGTCTCCTGGGGTAAGGGTTAGAGTTTGCCCTCCGCCAATGTAGTCGCCCGGTTCGCTGGTAAAGGAAAGGACGGTTTGGGCGCTGGCAGCGTGTGCCCACGTTCCACTGATCGTCGCCAGAGTCACGATCACTCTGGCCATTAGACCAACCGAAGATCCATGGTGCCGCTTCTTGTAGGATAGGTGCATCAGACCCCCTCCTTTAATTATAAGGTGATGGAATGGATCACGGGCTCATGCAAATCTCAGCCCACTGCGTCACTGCCGAGAGCGTTTTAATGACAGCTGTCTCTAATTTCATCGTTCTTCTCCTGCCGGATATGGCTGTAAAAGCAAAGCGCGGTCAGCCTGCAATAGAATGACATCGAATGAGGCCATGTGATTTGTTGGACATGTCCAACAAGCGTCCGACTATTCGACAGACATTCATGGACCTCTCTAGGGTCCAAGATCCGCGCTCGATACTAGTTGGGCATGTCCAGCAATGTCGTCCGACCTGATCGATGGAATCCTAAGGCGGGTTCTTCCTGTAAAGCGTGAATGAATTGGGCTGATCTCTGAAGGTATGACTTGATGAGATTGTTGGGCGGTAATTAGTCGGCTTAATAGCCCCCCGTCGATGACGGGGGGAATCGGTGGGGGTTAGCTGAAAACGATTTGATCAATCTGACATTGCCGCGCCGGCACTTCTTCTTGCTTCCCATCCGCAAACTGCACGATCAGATGATTGGCTTGCTTCGGTGCATGATGCAAGTCCACGGTTCCAGATCGATCCTGAAAGATGACGATCAAGGAAGGCCTCGCTGTAATCGGCTTGGATTTTCTCTCCCCGTCCCCACGCTCACCTTTCGACTCGGCGACCTTCTCTCTTTCCAGGCCCTTTAGTTCTGCGGCTAACGCCGACACCGTTGCTCGTGTAATTTCCTCGGCATTCCCACTCCACCGTTCGACTTCCTTGGGAAACTCTTTATACAGATTCCTCAGATCGTAGAGAGTCTTTGCCGAGACACATTTTCCAGTGATATAGATTTCCTCTATGCAGGCTGGCATATCGATCAACGCCAAATGATTCGTCACCATGGATCGGTCTACACCGAGGAGTTCGGCAATGTGGACCTGCTTCTCCCCCTCGTCCATCTTCTTTTTGATGAACATGGCCAGCTCACGAGGCTTCAGATCTTCCCGCTGTAAGTTCTCGATCACTTGCTGGTAATCGGTATGAGATCGATCGACGAATGCCGGGATCGTGAGTTTTCCGACTGCCTTTGATGCCCTGAGCCGGCGCGCGCCAAAATTCAAAATCCAGCGCTTCTGCTCGGTCGGATGCGGTCTGATCGACACCGGAGTTTTGACCCCGTGCAGCCTGATACTTTGCTCCAGCTCCTCCATGCTCTTCGGATCGAATTCTAGACGCGGCTGAGTAGGATCTTCATCAATGTCCTTGACCGGGATTTGCAGCGGTCGCCCCAAGACTTCAGCCGTGACGGTCCGTTCTCTGGCAACAGGATCCGGAGTCGTGCGATCCAGCGCGGTGAGATCCAATGTCGCTGTCATTGGTTTTTTCATTCTGCCACCCCCATGGTATGAGCAACTTTTTGAAAGATCGGCTTGAGATGCATCCACGCATCGCGTGAACTGGTTTTTTGCAAGGTCCAGATCGGCGCCCCAAGCGCCTGAGCTTCTGCCACGGCCGTGCGTGATGGAATGGCGGCCATGCGCCCATCATCCAGTCGAATGAACAACGAGGCAAAGGCCGCGCAGAGTTGCTCAAAATTGGCGCGTTGGAACGGCGTCGGCTCCACCAGATTCGGAAGGAGACCGATAAATCGGAGATCTTTGTTCAGTGTGCTTTGTATCTTTAGGACCTGCGCCCGCAGCGCGGCAATGCCGTCGACGGCTTCTTGATTCAATTGAATCGGCGACAGCACAAAGTCGCCCACCACGAGCGACGCGAGCACGCGGATGTCCGGGTTTGGATTCGTGTCGATAATGGCCACATCGAACCGGTCATCCATTTCGTTGAGAAACAATTTGAGATTGTTTGCGAATTGGTTGTGAGCTTCTTCTCGCCGTTCGAGTTTCAAGAGATCCCCATGCGATGGGATCATCACAAAATTTCCCTCTTCAATGGTGGTGACAGGATCGATCAACAATTGATTGGCGGTGATCGCTGAGATGGTGGCCAGCTTCGACATGGTGATGTTTTTTGACGTGTTCCCCTGATGGTCTAAATCAATGATCAAGACTCGCTTCTTGAGGTGCTCAACAAGAAAGTACCCGAGCTGGCATGCGATCGCGGTTTTCCCGACGCCACCCTTCTGATTCGCCAAGACCAATGTCTTCATCAACACCTCTCCTTCTTCACGGCCCTATGAGTCCTCTTCTCTGCTGCTGAAACACTGAAATTTGGATACCGAACTGTGCTTGTGATGGAGCATTCCATCGGATCAGCTTGAGAATTTTTGACTTTCCAGACTTGCGAACGGAGCAGTATCCTAGGTGATGAAAATTGTCAATCATCTTTCTCTGAAGACGATACAAATTCTTGCAACTCAGCCCCATGAGGTGCCGTGACTTGAAGGAGATCTTTCCTTCGATGTGAATCTTGACATCCTTCCCTACACCGTATAATTCAGGCGCCCAATCTTGGAACCATCAGAAAAGGGATCAGAGAGAAGCGGATGGAGCCTACAGCACGGGTGAGACTGCTCGGAACATCGGTGCTCTCCTTGGCGAGCGTATTCCTTGTCAGCTGTTCCCTCATCGAGTCCTCGAAAGAAGAGGTGACTTCACGAACCCTTCTGCTCACCGAGTCGGCAAGCGTGGCGGTCGTGAGCGCGAGCGATTACAGAGAATCGTGCCGAGAAAACAACGTTCCGATCCCACCGGATTGGTCATCCTCCGCATCGGAATGGAAGAGCCATGGCAAAGTACACACCATATTACTGACGCCGAACTCACTCGATCAGACACCTGTCGATGACACCTCATTCGCGAGTGTCTGGTCCTATGCGTCACCGGATGCGCGAGGGGCCTGCATTGCGTTGGGAAGAAGTACCGGAACGTTCCAGATCATCTGCCAAAGCGCCACCACAGGGCATGCCTGTTTTTGGAGCAACGATACGAGCTCGCCGAGCACAAGGTGGAACCGTGAAACGACCGAAGTCCCTATGGCCTCGCTCCGAGATCCGGTTCGAGGCTTTGCTCCTGGCACCGTGGCCTGCACCGAATGCCATCGTGGAAACAATGCCTTCCTCTATGCCCCCGACGATCCCACCTGGGCGACGGTCTTGAGACCGGAACAACCTCGCCCAACCTTTACGACCAGAGTCGAGCAGTCGTCTCACCATGGACAGCTCACATTCGGCGCCACCACGATCACCTATCCGCGCTTTATCCCCATCGGAGGAACCTCCGTGGCGCTCACGAATCCGCTGCCGACCGGACCAGGCTGTTCCGGATCCTGTCATGAGTTGCATGGAGCGATGCTACAAAAGAACCATACGGTTGAAGGCTACGTAAAGGCCCCCAGACCCATGGGCCCAAACTGTGCGGCCAATTCCCCGGCTGATGACCCGACGAGAAATTGCTATCGATGGTAAACGATTGTCGTCCATGATGAATTGATCTTTCAGATGAATCACAGGCATAGTGAATCAATGCAATCTTCCTAAACTCCACCACCGAAGAATTGGCGGCTGAACGCCATCATCGCGCGAACAGTGGGCATTGTAGCCATCGCGCTCGGGTTCGTGCTCGGGATGTACGGGCTCGATCATCCCGAATCCCATTGGCTACAGACCGCGCTTTGGTTACTGGTGACCGGTATGGTTTCCCAGGGATATGCCCTCTACTGTTCGATCAAGGGAATGCCGCAGCGAAATCTGTGATGCGAGTTCTTTCAGCTCACCTCGCAACCGAACTGATTGAGGAATGGAGTCAGAACTGTTCGCAGAACTAGGGATGGACCGCTTACCTCGGAAACACGTTTCAGCCGGCTGGGCGGAGTGTGGGCGCGCTTCTCTTCTGTACCGAACAGCCGGCTGGGCGGTCCGACTCGTCGGCCGGAGAATTCACGGCTCTGAAACTGGCTCTGCTCCAATCACAGTTCTTTTCCGGACCTACGGGTTGGTCTGACAAGAAATTGAAGCAGCTCCCCATCCGTCGTTTTAGTCATCACCGTATGAGATCCTGACGAAAGCCGACGGCGCTGTCTCCACCCTTTGTATACCAAGACCCCGACCATCATCGTCGCCATCCCACCGGCCACCCACCATGCGATCATGTTTCCTCCCACGGCTTCAGGCTCAACGCACTCCCCGTAGTCTCAGCAGCCCATGAGTGAGGCATTACCATACACCAGATCGACATCATGTCGTTCGGTCCGATTGGCCGGAGCCCATTGGAATTAAGAAGATCCTGAGTGCTGCTCATATCTGGAAACCTTTCAGCCGTCCTGTTCTCAAACCTTCCGTGATTCCAAGCAAGAGCCGAATGATGAGGCAGGAAGAGCACGGTGTCAAGCTAGAAGGATGTTCGGGCGCTGCCAGTCCTGTATGCGTCACAGTGGAGGGGATATTTGCCACCGGTAAATCCCTGGGCTCAACCAGGGTACCTTCCTAGTTCATGCATACCTCTTGATGGTTCATCATCATTATGAAGCGAGCGGTATGAAGATGAGTTGACACTCTATTCTTAGCCACCAAGGAGGACACGATGGACAAGGTCTGGCTGTACATCGGAGGGCTTATCATTGGCGCAGCCACTGTCGGCTACTTCGTCATCACGACCGTGGGCAGCTCGGTTCCCGGCTATAAATAAGAAAAGAAAGTCGTACCAGCGATGCCGGGGCCAGCCAAAGGCGTTCCCGCAGGCCGCATCGTTCCTCAGCGGCCTGTAGTCGGCTAGAGTGTACTTCCGCTAAACATCACGTGATTTTTGCGGCAAGCACGTCAACCTGTTCGATCTGTGGTGGTTCAGCCAGCAACTCTGACGCCTTGGCCATCAGTGCTGCTGCGATCTGCCCGCCAAGATGCGCTTTTCGGCCTGCCTCATCCGCAAACGCGTCGAAGATGCCGAACGTGGCTGGTCCCAGCCGCAGCGCAAACCAGACCACCGTCGCAGCCTCCTGATTTGCCAATGCAAGTCCACTTTCAAGAAAGCTGGCAACCTCAGCTTCCTTCCCCGATTTAGCCTGCAATCGCACTAACAATCCAACTCGTACCATGATGTGCCTCCCGTTCTGAATGTATGTCTAGCACCCTGCGCATTCTAGCGTTGCCCTCCCCGATGAGCTAGTGGCAGGAATGACAATTATGATACAGTTCTCGCCATGCGCATTTATGTCCTGACGCTTCATGACGTCTTCGATACCGGATTGGCCACGCTGCTCGACACCTTCAGCACGGCGAACACACTGGCGGAGTCCACCGGGACATCGCAGAGGCGCTTCGAGGTGACGATCATCGGCGTCCGACCTGGTGTGCGCACAAGTCAAGGGCTCTCAGTGCCGGTGCGGCTGGCAACAAGGCTAGCGCGCCCCGATGTAATACTTGTCCCGGCCATCGGAGCAAAGCTGCCAGACACATTACGAGTGGCACTGGAACGGCGAGACACGGCAGACGCACAAGCTCTACTGCGCGATTGGTCCGCCGCTGGCACGCTCGTCGGAGCGGCCTGCACGAGCACGTTTGTTCTTGCCGGCTCATCTCTCCTCGACGGCCATCATGCTACGACATCCTGGTGGCTCGCCCCGTTCTTCCGTGAACGGTATCCGCATGTCGTGCTCGACGAATCGCGGATGATCGTCCATGCCTCACGGTTGGTCACCGCCGGTGCGGCACTGGCCCATCTTGACCTGGCGCTGTGGTTGGTGAGGCGCTACAGCCCGGCACTGGCGACACTGACGGCGCGCTACCTCGTCGTGGACCCGCGGCCATCGCAGGCGGCCTTTGCCATTCCCGATCATCTCGCTCACGCAGATCCATTTGTCGAACGGTTCGAGCGATGGGCGCGTCGCCGGATGGCCGACGGTTTCTCTCTCGATGATGCCGCTCGCGCGGTAGCCACAAGTCCACGGACGCTGACACGCCGCCTACAATCGGTAATGGGCAAGTCCCCGCTCGCATACTTTCAGGATCTTCGCGTCGAACGTGCGATCCACCTGCTGCAAACGAGCAACAAGAGTATTGACCAGATCGCCCCCCAGGTCGGCTACGCAAATGGGGTGACCCTGCGGACACTCATCCGGCGCAAGATCGGGCGTGGCTTACGTGAGCTGAGGGCACGTACGTGATCACACTTCCGGTCGGCAGGCAGCCTCCGGCTGTTAATGGGCTTGTTTCCATGGCTATGACTAGCTGTCCCCCCCCCTCCTCCTCAAACTTCGACTCCTAAGACCACTTGTCCTGACTTCCACCACGGTGTAGTCTTTGGCATCGGAGTATGGCCCGGATGAAGGAAAAGCAACGTCTCTCCACGGATGGTGGACCGATTAAGTGGACCAGCCCATTTGCCTCACTTAAACATCCATCACTCCCAGCGGCTTCCTCTACACAGCCTGTTACCACTCCGAATGCTCCAGAGCCCGCTGCGTCCAAGAAGAACCGTGGGCGAGTGGATATCACCCGCCAAACCGCGCACCGCGGTGGCAAGACAGTCACGGTGATCACAGGGTTCGTTGGAATCAGCCAAGCTGAGAAAGCCGCTCTCGCCAAACGGATGCAGCGAATCTGCGGAGCAGGCGGAACGGTCAAGGGGGGACGGATCGAAATTCAAGGCGATCAGCGTGAGACGGCTGCGCTCATTCTCACCGACGCGGGATTTCGTCCGGTGTTCGCTGGAGGATAATTTTCAGATAGTCCCCCCACGCCCGACCACGCTTCACGCTCTTCATGTTCCGGTGCGATCACGGTACAATGCCACTTGCTCAGTTGAGGAAACGTATGCTTTCAACGCCTATCCCGTTCTATATGCTGTGTGGTTCGCTCGGTGCCGGCAAAACCACGCTCCTGATGCGGCTCCTTGAATATTGGAAAACACAGGGCCGACGAGCCGGTGTTCTGATGAATGAAGCAGGCTCCGTCAGTATCGACGGCCCTCGCGCCGGGACACTCGCCGAGCAGGTGATGAACTTGGCCGGTGGCTGCGTCTGTTGTGATACCAAGGAAGACCTCTCATGGGGGATTGCGCAGCTCGTACGCGATTATGGATCGGAACTCCTCATTCTCGAATGTTCGGGGTTGGCCGATCCCGCTGAAGTGATCGATGCGGTGACCGATGCATACACCGCGCGACTGGCCGTTCTCAAGCGGGTCATCGCACTCCTGCACCCGGTCTCGACAGAAGAGAGCCACTCCAGCACCTATGTGACGGCACAGGCGATCCGGTGCGCCGATGAGCTCATTTTGAACAAGCGAGATCTGTATGTTCCCGGTCACTGGGAAAGATTCCGCTCCTCGATCGTCGAACAAAACCCCTATGCGCGCCTGTGGGAAACGTCCCACGCGAGACTCGATGCCGCAGAGCTATTGGCTCCGCATTCCTCGACCAAACAGACGGCACCCACGAATGTGTTGTTTGGGAAATCACGATCGACTTCGATTCAACGGGCCGCCTACCACCCCATCGCGACAACCGTTCCATTGCCTGGCCCGCTGAATCGCCGGCGTTTCTTGGCATGGATAAAGACGATCCCGAAACAATTGGAGCGCGCGAAAGGATATTTCCGGTTTGCCAAGGAACCGGAGCTGCAGGAATTCCAATATGCGCTGCCGGGACAGTCCACGATCACACCAGTGACATTATTAGATGAACCAACACCTGCGCTGGTCCTGATCGGCCGGGGATATGATGTCGATCGGCTGCGAGCCGATCTGTTAGCCACGGTTGAGGAAACCTCGCTGTCTGCCTAATCCTCAGGATCTGACCTCAACTTTCAGATCGGCGAGACGACCGACTCCAACTTCTTCCGGAACCTCGGCCATTGCAGGAGTGCCCAAGCCGCTCCACCGCCGATCAGTCCTCCAAGTACCCACCCGCCAAGTACATCGGTCACATAATGCGCGCCGATATACACGCGAGCGAATCCGACGAACCCGACAACCGGCCAGGTGACCCAGCCGGACCGTGGATAGAGGACTTGCAGAAATGCCGCGATGGCCGCCGTGTTGACCGCATGATTGGACGGAAAGCTAAAGAGACCGCCACACCCATTCGGCTCGATCTTGATGGCTTCGCTCATCGCTCGACAGGGCCGGACCCGTTCAAACACCCACTTGAGTTGTCCTCCGATAAAATCAGCCAGTCCAACCGATCCGGCTAGAACCGGGCCTCCCAACAACGCCTCTCGCCGATTACTCCAAATCCAATAGACGATCGCGCAGGCCCCTGGAAGATAGAGAGTACTTTGGTTTACCAGTTGAAGGAAAAAGTAGTCGGCGACCGTCGACCGGCCTGCCAATCCGTTGATCGCAAGGAAGAGGACCTCGTCGACACTCATTCGTGTGACGATAAAGAGTCGCCTGAAATTCGTCAACCGTTTAAGCTGTCAGGGCTCGACCTACTTGCCCTATCTCCGCAACGCTATCAGCTATAAGCCATCAGCTCTTGAGCTAACGTGTGCGGAAATGGATTCGGACCGTCAGCTCGCCATCCACCGGATCATCCCCGTTCAGCTGGGGATCGAACGTCCATCTGCCGAGCGCACTGACCCCGGCAGTCGTCAGCTCGCGGTGTTTACACGGTTCCAGCACCACGACGGTCACCTTCGCCTGTTTGGACACCAGGAGACGAGCTTTCATCCAATCATCGATTTCCTGGCCGTTCAGTGAGGAAGGGATCGCGGGCCAGGGCGTGGACTTGGCCACAGGACCGAGCTGTTGATCCTTATTGAGGGGAAGTCCGTGGACATGCACTTCCGGCAATTCAAGCACGTCGTCATGGTGATCGCTCTCATGCGTGGCTTCATCGCCGGCTGCGGCATAGAGCGCAACCGGCCACACCAGAACAGCAATACAGAGTAACCTATGAATACTTTGCATAATCTCCATTCTACGCTATCAATGATCGGAGGCTCAAACGGCCCACGGTTTTTACCAGCCCGCCCTCGACCCCCTGCTTCGCCGACTCAGCGAGGCGCGCCAAGACGCGCGTGACTCCGGAAGGTCGAAATCCCCGCCCAAAGATTCTCTACCGGATGCTCAAACGGGCCATTCAACAAGGCCGCAGGCGATGTGCGAACCGGAGGCGTACCCTCTGGGGTACGTTG
>CAYTAS010000110.1:0-10196 GCA_964435885.1 uncultured Nitrospira sp.
TTTCAAAACCCACGTCCGCCTCCAACTTACTCCTCACCACTGCTCCGCAAGTCACTCATATCGGAGTGTTGCTCATCGGAGGCTCGTATCGATGGAGTGAGCGCAGTTTCATAAATTTCGTCGTCGGCATCGGGGCGACGCGGGAAGCGCCTGATCTCCAACTCACGCTCCGAATTCCGACAGCACTTCCTTTGGGGAATCCGTTCGGGAAGTGGTTCAGCCGTTCGACATCGTCAGAGAACAGCTCGAGTCCGTCGCCGCCGTCTCGCTCGTCATAGGAAAGAGCCGATGGAGATAAGAGCGAAGACCAGTCATCATCTCACCGTTTGGGAAATCGACAATACGCTCACACTGTTCCATTGTGAAACACTCTTGAGGGCCTTCATGCCATCTCAAGAAGACTAGAAGTGATCGCTAGAAAGTTAAAAACTAATCTCTTGTGGCACGGTTGCCACACTACCATGGCATTCCTGCAACGATCTGTATGAAGAGAGGATTCCAAACCATTATTAAACAACAATAATTGTTCTAGGCACCTCGATTGCTTGTCGAACGATATAGCCCTGTGGGACTAGCGGATTGTGAATTCAGTGGATATCCGATTCTGCTGGAGTTGCTCTTTCTAGCTAGGTCGAATGATCGAAACAATGAGTCTCCGGAGGGGGCACGGTATGGTTGATGACGGTGGGGTGTGGTCTCTGGAAAAGATAGAGTCGAATCAGGCCACGCGTGTAATTGCTCAAGGAGTCCTTGATCAGAAGCCGCGTTCCTTTGGTATCCGCAAGCCTCGCCTAGAGGGAGTCAATGTGGCATGTGTGCCGCCCCTGTGGTGGTTTCAGCACTTTGACCCATGTTGGAGGCCGCTCAGAAAGTGGCTTGGTCGGAGAAAGGCTCCTACCTTGACGGAGTTTCAACTGATTAGCAATGAAGCGTCAGGACTCACGGACATCGAAAAAACCATCGCTGTTTCGGCATGTGTTGTGTGCAAGAACATGCAGTTCTGATTCATGGCCCGTCCGGTTTATCCCGTTAACACGTACGACTCTTCGCACCAGATGATCTGAAAATCCTCTCGACTGGCTTGAGATCATGGATACACGGGAGCGTCGCCGTCGGTGCTGTCGTAGTACTGGATCGTACGTTCCTCCAGAATAGGGATTGCGGAAGCTCTGACGGGATGGGAAGAGGAGGACTGTTCAGAAGTCTGTTCTTTGATCCAGTTACCTAAGGAATCGTATTCGTAAGTCGTGACCCAAGTACGGGGGTGTGGAGCGACAAATGTGTGGGTGGTGGATCGGGTGCGTTTGCCGGTCTCGTCGTAGTCGTTTATCACCCGGCCGGTGAGGGTGCCGCGCGCATCATAACTCACAAGTTCCTGGAGTCGTCCCAGCACGTCATACCGGTGTTTCAATTCATTGAACAACTCTCCCTTGCGATAGTACGCCGAATAAATCCGATGACCCTGTATGTCGAATAAGCTCTTGTAGGTGGTCGAACCGTTTACCCATAACTGCTCCCAGAGATGACCGCGTTCGTCATATAGCGAGAACTCGGCGCTCTGAAAATGTCCGTCATCGGACGCTGTTACTGAGGCTGTGTCTCGCCCCTCAGGATCTCGCGCATAGACCACGTGCTTCCGATAGATGATTCTTCCACTCTGATCAAGGGCGAGTTCCTCCTGCAGATCCCCATCCTGGTTGTACCGAAAGAGGGAATACGTTGCCATGTTGGCGTGGGTGAGATCGAGCACGGCCTCTATGAGGTGGCCGGTACGATCATAGGTTTCCGTGGTGGAATAGCCATGTGTTTTGATCGTGACACTACGAACGGGCCCGATGAGCTCATTCTTGAGTCTAGTTGTTTCGGCGAACCCAACCGTATCCCAAGGATTTGCCGCAACAGTCAGCAGGAGCACCGAGACCAATCGGAGAACCATACAGACCTCTCGATGAGAGTTTACGACCGGATGCCGAAAAGATGAAGCGAGAACCGAATTTTGAACCGCCTCTCATCCTGGGTTCATGGACCTGCTGCTGGAGTCGTCGAACTTCTCCGGCAACTCTCCGACATAATTCTTGGATTCTCTTCGTCAACTGATCCATCAGTGCTAGGCTTGGTTCAACCATGCCATCAGCATCCGTTCAACCTTCTCCTTGTGACGTACCGGCAGCTCCAGTTCTGCGCAAGCCACTCTCACAAGCCGCAGTGACGGCTCTGGGGCGTGGTCAGATAGTCAAGGCTATCGAGCTGGTTCGTGTGGAGCAGAACATCGGATTGAAAGAAGCGAAAGCGCACGTCGAAGCCTATGTACAAACGCAACCAGGCCTCAGGAACCAAATTGTTCAAGCTCACGCGGACGCGCGAGAAGGATTGCTTCGTTGGTTGATCTTCTGTCTTGTCGGTGGTGCCGGGCTATTTGTGTTTTTGTCATAGACTGGGAATGTGTAGGCCTATGGATTCGGATCACATTCTGCTCGTCCTTATTGGGGCAGGGGCGTCATGTGCGACATTCTGTCTCATGCGATTTCCCCATACACGGCGACGACCGTTTCAGCGATACGGTCCGTTCTCTTTTATGGCCTCCTTCGTTGGATCTCTCGCAATCTTCTTCATCTCCGCCTTGGCGGTCTATGTGCAAGCGGTCTGGCACTAGCGCACTGCCTCGGATCTTTCGCAACCTTCTGTTCCGCATGCTGGTGGAGTCGCAGCGATGATGCGAAGACGGTGGGTATAGCACGTCTCGGACTGATAGTAGAATTTGTCCAGCCAGAGCTTGTATTCTTGCCGTTATCATTCTGAGATAAACAGCATCGAACCCCTCACGGCAGTTATGCCAAGCCACTTGATGGATCCATGGGACAATCAGACACCGGCCCGATCACTCATTTTCTGACCGAGGACCACCGTCGATTGGAGATACTCCTGCAATCGGTTCTCCATTCAGGCGGCTACGTTGATCAGGTCGTCTACGATCAATTCCGAGCTGGGCTGCTTCGCCATATCGGCATGGAGGAGAAGATTCTTTTGCCTACCGCGCAGCGACTCCGGGGTGGGGAACCGCTTTCACTTGCCGCCAGGCTCCGGCTCGATCATGGGGCCATTGCGGCGTTGCTCATGCCGACCCCAACGCCTGGGCTTATTGCCACGTTACGGAAAATCTTAGACCAGCACAATATGATTGAGGAGGGACCTGAGGGTTTGTATGAGACGTGCGATACAGTCACAGCTGTGGAGAGCGGGAAGCTGATGCCCATACTGCGGGCCGTCCCGGCCGTTTCGGTTCTGCCACACGCCGATACTCCTGCCGTCCGTGGCGCAGTCCGTCGGGCATTAGAGCGCGCAGGGTATGACAATCTGGGATACTGACCTCTTGTGTAAGGGCCCTCATCTGTCGGCACGAATATGATATGCTGCCAGCCACTATGACGACCGATACAACGTTCGCGAGCGAATTATCTGCGGCTATTGCCCGAAGAAGGACATTTGCCATCATTAGTCATCCCGACGCGGGCAAAACGACGTTGACCGAGAAGCTGCTTCTGTACTCCGGACTAATTCGAACCGCCGGGATGGTACGAGGTCGCAAAGGTGGAAAGGCGACGGCATCCGATTGGATGGGAATGGAACAGGAGCGAGGAATCTCCATCACGGCCTCCGCCATGCAATTTCCATATAAAGGTGCCGTCATCAACTTGCTCGATACCCCTGGCCACCAGGATTTCTCCGAAGACACGTATCGCACGTTGACCGCTGCGGACAGTGCCATCATGGTCATTGATGCAGCCAAGGGTGTTGAAACACAGACTCGCAAACTATTCGCTGTGTGTCGCATGCGGCGAATCCCGGTGTTGACCTTGATTAACAAGATGGATCTGCCTGGGCGTCCGCCTCTCGATTTGATGACCGAGGTCGAACAGGCTTTAGACATCCACGCCAGCGCCATCAATTGGCCCATCGGGTCTGGCAGTGATTTCGTGGGTATCGTGACCCGTGCCGACAACTGTGTGCAGCTCTTCAGCCGAACCGCGCATGGCGGAGCCACGAAGGTCGAGACGGATAGCTTGGCATTGGCTGAGCTCGGCACGACCGGCCGGGTTTCGAAAGACACGATGGAGCAGGTTCTCCACGATCTGGAGCTGCTGGAGATCGCTGGGAATCCGTTTACACGCGGTCAGTTTCTTCAAGGAGACGTCACTCCGGTCTTTTTCGGGTCGGCCCTCACGAACTTCGGAGTGGAAAGTTTTCTGGATGCGTTCGTCGAGTTAGCGCCGAGTCCCGGTGCACGGCTGGCTGACGGTGAGGATGGGACCGAGCTTACAGTTGATCCGATTGAGATGCCGTTCAGTGCCTATGTGTTCAAGCTGCAAGCCAACATGAACCCGAAGCATCGTGACAGCACGGCATTTCTTCGGATCTGTTCAGGCCGTTTTGAACGGGATATGGTCGTCAAGCATCACCGGCTGGGTCGCGATATTCGATTGTCGAGACCCCATAGTCTGGTGGCGCAGGAGCGGAGCACGGTTGAAGTGGCGTATCCCGGCGATATTGTGGGAATCATCAATCCGGGCCTGTTTGCCATCGGGGATACGGTGTCGGTGACGGGCGGCTTTCATTTTAAGCCGCTGCCTCAGTTCCAGCCCGAAATCTTTGCACGCCTGAGACCGACTGATGTGGGCAAGCGCAAATCCTTCGATAAAGGACTCACTCAGATGGCACAGGAAGGCACCGTTCAGATCATGCGAAGCTTCAATGATCAGGAAACCTTGATCGCCGCGGTCGGTCGTCTTCAGTTTGAGGTGCTGCAGTATCGACTTCGGAATGAATATCGTGTGGAAACAATCCTCGATACGCTGCCGTTCAGCTGCAGTGCATGGCTGGAGGGAGATCCGGCAACGTTCAAGGCTCCGTCAGCCTCGATGTTGGTGCAAGACCATCGTGATCGAGTCGTCGTTCTCTTCGGTGATCAGTTGATGAAATCGATCGCTCGCGACCGCAATCCTGATCATGTGCTCCGGGACATGGGATAGTGAGATCCGGAGATACTCTTTTGGAAAAACGGCTCTCCCTTGTATAAGAGTGGATGCACGGATTCGAGATCAGCTAGCCCGCCAGCGAACTGAATTGGCCAATGAGCGCACGCTACTGGCTTATATCAGAACTGCATTAGGTTTTGTGATCGTCGGCGTCCCCGCTGTGTGGTGGATGGATTATCCTTACCTTCAGGCGTTAGGTGGGCTGTCGTTCGTAGTGGGAGCGGGGTGTGTGGGGATCGGTATACAACGGTTCATGGCGGCTCGACGCCTAATCGCTCGAGAGTTCGACGTGCCGGAGGAAAGTCGATAGGTTAACACAGCTGGTCGCCTAGCGTCCGATGGAGGATTTCATCAGGCTGTCGGCCTGCGGCGGTAAGAAGCCGAGGTAGCCGCGGTGCCGTTCCGCCAACTCCAAGACGGTGAAAGGTTGGCCGTTGACCATCTCAGGAGAGGAAAAGATCTGCCGGAGATGCTCACCACGCTTTCCGACGATGTTGCCGGCAAACACCACGCCCTTCTGTTTCAGGCGCTCGACCGCCAGTTCGATATCTTCAACTCGCACAGCAACATGATGAAAGACTTTGTCGCCGAACGTGTTGACCCAGCCTGGAATAATACTGGTTGTCCCTCGGTCATCTGGATACGCCTGATCCACGAAGAGGGCGGGGTAGCCGACCTTGCGGTAGACTTTGGCATACCAATCATCGTATTGAAGGGTCTCATCGTAGGCATACCCCAGCTTCACGAACGGCTCCGCTCCACGGTCGATCTCCAGCGTCCGAATCGTCACATGGTCTATGATCGGTGAGAACCCGACACCGGACTCATCAAGCATCGCCTTGAGGACACCGGCCGCCCGGTTGTGCTCGATGTATTCGGCTACCATCTGTTCGATGAGAGCATCCAGGGCAGCAGCCTGATCATTCATGGCGAATCCTCCACAGGAATAGACATCTGCTATTGGTCAACGGTCTCGGATGAACGTGGTGCCTTTTGCACGTGATCCATTGCCATGGACCATGACCCAAATCTTCTTCATTCTCCAAACCTGATACCTTGAGCCAGCGGCAACTCCGTTCCCCAATTGACCGTAGTGGTTTGGCGGCGCATGTAGGCCTTCCAGGAATCTGATCCTGCTTCGCGACCTCCGCCCGTCTCCTTTTCTCCGCCGAATGCCCCGCCGATTTCCGCGCCGGACGTCCCAATGTTAATGTTGGCGATTCCACAATCGCTTCCCGCCGCTGAAAGAAACTGTTCACTCCGCCGCACGTCGTTCGAGAATAGGGCTGAAGAAAGACCCTGTCGGACGTCGTTCTGCATCGTGATGGCTTCGTCGATTGCGCTGAACGTCATGACATAGAGAATGGGTGCAAAGGTTTCTCGTTGTACGATCGGCCAGTGATTCTGCGCCCGTACGATCGTCGGCTCGACAAAATATCCCGGACGGGTCAGCACACGTCCTCCGTAGAAGATTTCTCCACCCTCTTTCTTGATCTCATCGAGTGCGGTCCGATAGCCCTCCACGGCCACCTGGTCGATGAGCGGCCCCATGAGCACGTCTTTTTCTAGCGGATTGCCGATTTGCACTTGCGCGTAGGCCTTCACCAGTCTGCCGATCAATTCTTCGGAGCGCGATTCGTGAACAATCAGACGTCGCGTCGTCGTGCATCGCTGTCCGGCGGTGCCGACGGCTCCGAACACGATGGCGCGCACCGCTATGTTGAGATCCGCGGTCTCGTCAACAATGATGGCGTTATTGCCACTGAGTTCCAGGAGGGTGCGGCCCAATCGCTGTCCGACTAATGACGCAACTCGTCGGCCGACCGGCACCGATCCGGTAAAGGAGATGAGCGGCACACGCTCATCCTGCACCATCTGTTCTGCCAGCATCGGTTGATCGGCGATGCACAGTGAGAAAATCCCGGAATAGCCCTGTTGCTGCATGACGCGATTGCAAATCTGTTGGACCGCCACAGTGCAGAGCGGCGCCTTCGGCGACGGTTTCCAGATGACGGTATCGCCGGCGATAGCCGCGATGAACGCGTTCCAGGCCCACACGGCCACGGGAAAATTGAACGCCGTGATGACGCCCACCGGTCCCAGCGGATGCCACTGCTCGCTCATGCGGTGAGCTGAGCGTTCCGACTGCATCGTGAGACCGTAGAGCATCCGCGACTGGCCGACGGCGAAATCCGCCATGTCGATCATCTCTTGCACTTCACCGTCGCCCTCCGCCTTGATCTTGCCGACTTCCAGAGAGACCAACGTCCCCAACTGATCCTTCTTCTCACGGAGGGCTTGGCCGATGAGCCTGACGACCTCGCCTCGCTTCGGAGCCGGGACCATGCGCCAGGTGCGGAAAGCCTCGATGGATTCTTTAACTATTCGCTGGTAGTCATCTGACGAACATGGGTACACACCGGCGATCTGCTCACCGGTTGAGGGATTGATCGAGGGGAGCAGCGTCCCGTCATTTCTCCCCGACCACCAACCGCTTCCGGTGCTGCCACCGGAATTCACGGCTTGGATCCCGAGGTCTCTCAATGCAGTGTGACTCGTGCTCATCGAAAACAGCCTCCAAATTCATTGTCCAGAAATTCTTGTAGCAGTATGGATTCCTGAGTGATGAACCCATGGTACTGCGCCGGATTCTTCAAGACAAGATCCAGAACGCAACAGACACTCGATGCGGTCGTCATTTGGATTGCCGACCAGAGCTTGCCCTTGATGCACTGCGGGTAGACTTTCTTTACGTAGTTTTCTTCGAAGAATCCGTCCCTGTTGGTTCCAGTCACCGATGCATAGATGAGGACCACATCTTGGAGCGTCTGAGGCACCGCTCGTTCCAAGATGCGCTTCAGAGTTGCGCGGTCTTCGTTGAGCTTGAGGTCCTTCATCAAGAGGTGGATCTTTTCGCAATGGCCGGGATAGCGGAGGGTCTTGTAGTTCATCGTGCGGACTTTGCCGGCATAACTGTCGGCCAGCGTGCCGAGGCCTCCCGAGGTGTTGAACGCTTCGTAAAGGAGTCCATCCAATTCGATGGTTTCGTAGCCTTCGAGCGGTTGTAAGGGAACTTTCTCGCCCTCTTCGATCCCATAACAGACATTGCCGTATTCATTGATCAATCCATCGGTCGACCACGTCAACGAATATTTGAGAGCATTGCTGGGATGCACGGGCAGCGCACCGACACGCATCTTGACCAAGTCCAGTGTTTCGAAATGGGTCATCAGTTCGTGTGCCACAATACTGATGAAGCCGGGTGCGAGCCCGCATTGAGGCATAAACGCACGACCGGCTCCAGCACTGAGAATCTTGATCTGGTTCGTCACCTCCACATCTTCCGTGAGGTCGAAGTAGTGAAGGTTGTGAGTCAAGGCGAGGCCAGCGACCGTCGGATTACAGAAGTAGGGGAGGCTCGAAAGTATCGCATCAACCTGGTGGGCCGAAAGATAGGTGCTGACGGCATCCGGATGGTGTACATCGAGGAGGCAGGGTGTCACCCGTTCCAAACCCAGGTCTTGGACCAGGTGCTTTGACACATCGAACGTCATGTCGCCAAGATGTACCTCGTAGCGACCGGCTTGGTTGAGAAGGCAGGCTATCAATGAACCGATCTTGCCGGCGCCGAGGATGAGCACACGATTCATGATAGTGCATTATACTCCTCTATGCGAGGACGAGCACTTGGTTTGAGAAATGTGGCGGGTCAACCAGCGTCGCTGTTTAGTTCTGTTCGAGCGAATCGATGAGATATTGGAGACGACTTGTCCGTTCCGTCGTGGCTTGACTGTATCGGCAGGGAGGAATATCGGCTTGTAGTCTTCGGATGAGAGTCGTCATCTTCATCGTACTCGGCACTTTGCACACCCAGACATGCATGCCTGATGCCAATTCCTCAAAATGGCGTTGCACGCGAAAGCTCGGCTGTTCCATGAAGTAGGCGGAGAGGAAGCCGTTGACAGCCGTCACGACCCAGGGATGTTCCTTGATGTAGCGGTAGCTGAGCCGAAGCTCGGTGATCGTGATGTCTTGTCCAGTTTCCATTCTCGTTTTATCAATTCCTACGCTGAGAGGATCTTATCTGGGTGCGGAACCTTGCCGGAGGGACTCCGAATTCCCGTTTGAAGGCACGATTGAAAGAGGGTTCTGACTCATAGCCGACATCGTCCGCCACTTCGGCCACACTCTTGGAGGTGGACGATAATAGTTGAGCCGCGAGCTGCAACCGCCAGCGCGTGAGGTACCCCATCGGCGTGTCTGACAGATAATGCCGAAATCGCTCGGCCAACACTGAACGTGAGAGACCGACCTCATCGGCCAGCGATGCGATTGTCCAAGGGTGAGACGGTCGCTTGTGTAAGAGTGCCAGCGCCTTTCCTACGTCCGGGTCACGTACACCGGCGAGCCAGCCTATTTGTGACGGCGGCATTTTCACGATGTACCGCCGCAACGTTTCCACGAACAACACCTCGGACAATTTGGTGATGACCGCGGCACCGCCTGGGCCGGAGGCCTCCGCATGATCGATTGAATAGCGGAAGGTATCCTCGAGCCACTGTCCCGATGGGCTATCCCGAATATGGACCTTGACAATTGACGGCATCCCGGCCAAGAACACTTGGCCTAGTTGTGGATCGCAGGTCAAGTACCCGCAGACCAATTTCGTAGTCTCTCCTCCACCGCCCAATTGGGACAGGATATGGCCTTCAGCGAAGATCTGCTTCAGGTGCGGTGCGCTGTCGATGGGTGTGATGGGGGGACCGTTGCCCATGAGGTGCTCATTGCCATGTGGAAGCATGACGATATCGCCGGCTTTCAAGGCCACGGCTTGGCCGCCTTCTTCGTCTCGATAGTAGCACCGTCCTTCAGTGACCAGGTGGAAGATGAAGACATGTTTGGGACCGGATGGCAAATAAGACGCCATGGTGCTTGAGTCAGGCTCATGTGTACACCATGGAGAAGAAAATTCCCCGTTGAAGAAGACCGCGCCGTCCAGTTTCACGGCTCTCAGAACTTCAGACAGCACATCCATATGAATTCCGATCGGTGAAGTACGAGGTCCGGCTAAACAAATCGGACGTTAGGATAAGCAAGCTGCAGCTTAGCATTCTCCTGCTAAGAGCGCCAGACGAGCTGATAAGACGCCAAACCGCCTCTCTC
>CAYTAS010000111.1:0-9624 GCA_964435885.1 uncultured Nitrospira sp.
GCGAATTTTTCGGACATGTGAAAGGCGCCTTTACCGGAGCACTGGCCGATCGTCCAGGCCGTTTTGAAATGGCCGATCGTGGCACCCTCTTTCTCGACGAGATCGGTGAGGTACCCCTCCCGATGCAAGCGAAATTATTGCGTGTGCTCCAGGAAGGAGAGTTCGAGCGGGTGGGTGATACCCGCACCCGCCAGGTGGACGTTCGAATCCTCGCCGCGACCAATCGAGACCTCAAACAGGAGGTCGAGGCCGGCCGTTTTCGCCAAGATCTTTACTATCGACTCAGCGTCTTCCCGCTTCACATTCCCCCGCTGCGTGAACGCCGTGAAGACATTCCGAAGCTCGCCGTCCATTTCATCGCGCAGAGCGCCCAGCGCATGAATCGGCGGGTGCCACGGATCACCCAAGCCGTGCTCACTCAACTGACCGGTCACGATTGGCCCGGTAATGTACGCGAACTGCAGAATGTCCTCGAACGTGCAGTCATCCTCTCCCAAGGCAAGGCCCTGCAGGTCCACCTACCGCCATCGCCCACGCGGGCAAGCAGCGCTCTTATTCTTTCAACCTCCTCTTCGGTGAAAGTCGCCACACGGGACGATCTCAAACGTCAGGAACGGGAGAACATTATGCAGGCACTCCAGTTGGCCAAAGGCAGGATTTTCGGCGCAGATGGTGCGGCGGCGTTCTTGGGGATGAAGCCAACCACGCTTGCGTCACGTATCAAAGCATTGGGCATCAAGAAGGCAAAGCCGGAACCCTGAATGCGGCAGCCCTCCGTCGGTATGGATGGGTATGAGCCCACGGTCTTGGCCTGAGTCTTTCACGATCGCTCACGTTGTTCGATGCAAGTCTCTCATATGCCAGGCAGGCGAAACCGTGGTTGTCCGTGATCGCCCAAAGCGTGAAGACACTCTATTTTCCTGACGGACTACGATTCAGTCCCTTGATCATCGGATCGCCCTCCGTTCGTCGTCCCCACCAGGGGTCAGGGCGTTGAGCGGGGCGATGCACGCTGTCGAATGGATGATCGTAATCCTTGCTGAGCGACAGAGGAGTTTTATCAGAGCGGGCTGACTCGTGAGACCTCTCACGGCCGGTGTCGGTTGTCGCTCTGCTCTCCTTGGCCTCTCTACTGCTTCGGTTATGTGCCTCACTGCCAAATCGGTCGTCACGACCCAGCCGGTGGTCGGCCACGGTCCGAACCACGGAGTCCTGTTTGAACCTGGGTTGACTGACCTCATCACGATCCACCCATCTCGCTCCGAACTCAGGCCACGTATTGGCTGAGGCCAGCACAGGGACCGTGACCCACATAACCGACAGCAGACACGCATAGGTGTTTCGCATCATATACCTCCTGTGTGACCGGCCATGCTCACGTGATCGATCGCTTAGACTCCCGTGGCAATCTGCCCTGTCCATGCTTGCGCTGCAAACTGCGGATCGAGCGGCGTGTGCGCGATATGGTTCGTGTAATTGCTCAAGGTCTTGAGTGCCACGATCGTCAGCACGTCCAACAGGTGCCGCTGTCGGTATCCTGCCGCTACGAAGAACTCCAGATCATCCTCCGGTACCCAGCCGCGATGATGCAAAATGGACAGCACCATGGTGCGAAGCGCATTGAGCTTCCGGTCGGAAAGTGGTCGCTGCGCGCGCAGCGCGTCAAGCACGTCCTCGGGCATGTGGACCATCTGGGCCACCGTGGAGTGGGCCCCCACACAGTACGTACAGTCGTGCGCGGCGCTGACCACAAGCGTCACCACCTACTGCTCGACCGGTGAGAGAGCGCTCTGCTCAAGCGCCTTGCTGATCCCCGCATACGCGTGCACCGCGGCCGGAGACTCCGCGAGCACGCCGTATAAATTGGGAAGAAATCCGTATTTCTTTTCTGCGGTTTCGAGCGTGGCGCGAGACGCGTCAGGCGCCGTCTCCTTCGTGTGAATGGGAAACTGCATCTTCATCCTCCTTCTTGTGCTAGGCGGTCACGATCCGTTCATGTTCTTCGCAGCCCTGTCTTGCACCTTCTTTCTGCTAGACACGCATATGCTGAATCGATGGGCATCACCCGATGCCTCTCCTCATCTAGACGGACACCATCCGACGATCAAAATGGTATTGAGCGCGGCACACCCCGCACCACACGGTCCAGAGACATCCATCGGGGTAGTAATCACATTGAAGCATGGGCATCAGTTCAGGCTTGCCGCACGAAGGACAGGGCAAGTGATGGAGTTGGATGCGAAAAGCCGTGATCGATTCATCTTGGCGCGTCATGGGACATCTCCTTCCTTGATGAGCCCTCCATTCGCAATGAAGAGGGCGTGATCCCATCAATTCCCTCACCCACTCGATGCTGCCGTAAACCCCATGGCTCGATCGGTGAATCCTGAAACCGACTGAAGTGCCTCAGCCGACCGTCTCCTGTGCTCAAGGATCATCGTGTCGACGATATCGCCGCACAGAAGGCAGCGATAGCCGTCTGCGTACAGATCGTTGCTCATCCCAAGATCATGAATCCGTTCGCTGATCATCAGCCCATTACATCGATTGCAGGTCATGATGCACCTCCCTATCCATAGCAGACCTGTGCATTCCTGCCGCGATTTTACCTGCTCGCGTGCCTCCTATCTGTAAGGTAGCTCACGAGTCGCCAGAGAAAACATAGTTGGGCGGGTTTGTAAGCTAGGTCACGGATGGATTGACCGGAAGTGCGCTAGCATGCTGATTCATCAGCCCTCTCACATGAGACGGCAGCGGTTTCTTCATTTACCCACTACCATTTTGAAAGGAGTGCATGATGTCCAAAGCAGCAATCGTCGTGTTGGCCGGTACGGAAACGCATGAAGGGCTCGGGCGTGTCGTGAACGCGCTGGAAGCGGTTAAGGAGTTCAAGGACGGCCACGACGACGTGCAACTGATTTTTGACGGCGCCGGGGCGCAATGGATTCCCGAACTGGAGAAACCTGATCATAAACTTCACGGGCTTTACGCGGCCGTGAAAGATCGAATCGGCGGAGTCTGTGAGTTCTGCGCCGGAGCCTTCGGCGTCAAGGACGCCGTCGTGTCCTGCGGGATCAAGCTGGCGGGAGAGTTCGAAGGCCATCCGAGCTTCAAGAAGCTCGTGGCCCAGGGCTACCAGGTCATCACGTTCTGAGGCGAACAGCACGTACCCCTGTGCAGGTGATACTCGGCCCGCACAGGGCACGTGTCTCTCGTACACATTCAGTCAACATGAGGGTGACGCCCTTGGCGGTAAAACTCGGCAAGTTCTCTACTGATTGGGTCTGCACGACGGCAGTCGCGCTGGAAAATTGGACAGGCGCTACTGTGAGCCTGAAGTAAAATAGGTGATGGAATCAGCTGGCGGAATGTTTGGATCCGATTCGTTCTCCCTCGTCGTGGCGGGCTACCTCGTCATGGCGATTGTCATGGCCCTGTTGTGGGCTGTGCAGCGGAGGACAAGGAATGCTGCAATCGGGGACGTTGGATGGTGCATGGGGCTGGTTGTCGTCGTGTGGTGGTATGCCACGCAAGCTCCCGGCAGTATCGAGCGGATACTGCTGACCGTGATGTTGGTGACGCTCTATGCCGGACGACTCGGACTCTACATTCTCTTCAATCGCGTGAAGGGCAAGCAGGAAGATGCTCGGTATCGCCGACTCCGGGAGGAATGGGGTAAGACTGAGCCTTCAAAGATGTTCGCGTACTTTCAGCTGCAAGCCCTGGCCCTGGCCGCCTTTTCACTCCCCTTTGTGGTGTTGCTTTGGAGCCCACGGCCTCCGACCGCAGTGGTCGAGTTGGTCGGGTTGCTGATCTGGAGCGTGGCCGTGGCCGGTGAAGCGGCGGCTGATCAACAACTCGCCCGGTTTCGCGCCGATCCGAGCAATCAGAGTCGCGTCTGTCGCAAGGGCCTCTGGAATTACTCACGTCATCCCAACTATTTTTTCGAATGGCTGCACTGGTGCTCCTATGTCGTGATGACGTGGGGAGCACCCGGCTGGGTGTTGACCTGGATCGGGCCGATCGTAATGGGGGTCGCACTGCTTAAAGTGACAGGCATTCCGCGAGCCGAAGAGCAGGCCCTGTTCAGTCGAGGAGAAGCATACAAAGCCTATCAGGCTACGACCAACGCGTTTTTCCCATGGTTTCCTCGCGTGAGACCGGACACATCTCCTCGTTCCTCACGTAGCCGCACCAACAATTAAGCCAAGCCCGGTCCCAGTTCTTTCCTTCTCACTGTTTCTGCAAAAGTTCACCTACCGGCACGACTTCTTATTAGCCCTCTTGATTCACCCGGCAAGATAGCCTTGTAAGCCAGCTTACAGATGGATTGATGGGAGAGAGAGTAGCGTGAGGCGCAGGCGTACATTCGTTAGACGTTCCTTAGGTCCAGTCGTCCAACTCTTCGAGAGACGGCCCCGCAGTCGTGGGTGAGGGGAAAAGGAGACTGCTGATGTTTCTTACATCGAGATCCCATGTCGCAGCGACGATGGCGATAGTCCTGTCCTTGACCAGTTGTGCTGATACCGAGTTTGTCATGCGCCCACCCGCGCCGGAGCGGCTTCCGCCCGCAGAAGTGCCGCCTCCTCAGATCACGGAGTCCATCATTACCGTACCGGTTCGGCTGGACCTTTCAGACTTTCTCCATGCCGCAAACGATCCGAGCGTGATCGCCAAGAGGTTTGATCATTGGGGCAGCGTGATCAAGCACCCGAAAGGCGGGGAATACAAATACTATGCGGAACGGGATGACTTTTCGATCGAGCCGTCAGCGCACCCGGTCAGGAATACGGAGCCGCGTCTGTCGATCGGAGACTGGTGGAAGGACATCGACCTCTCGGGAGGCACCCTCTTCGTAAGTGCGCCTATTCGCTATAAGATCGCGGTCCGTGCACATTCGCAGGGTCCTGATTCAGCGGCACAATGTGGTGATGGGAACGAATTGCCGAAACAGGGCACACTCAACGGAAACATTGCGATTGGGATGACACAGAATTACGGTGTGTCGGGCTCCCTCCGCAGCGTGACCGTGCATGCTGCGGAGCCATGCCAGTTCCACAGCGCGGATATGGATCTGCAGCAGGCCGTCAATGCGGCTCTCTCGGACCAGGTCAAGGGTGGTCTCAACAACGCCGTCTCGCGTCTCAACGCGCTGACTGTCAAACCGCGCGCAGAGGAGGTCTGGAGGACGCTCCGTACTCCCATCCAGTTAGAGCCCGACACCTGGCTTCTGCTCAATCTCGACAAGGTGAGGCATGTCGGATTTTCAAAAGATGGCCACGTCGTCAAAAACACCCTTCAACTCACCGCGCATCCGGTGATCGTTCCCGGAGCTGAGCCACCAGCATCGTCCACCGCACTTCCTCAGCTCGAGACGCAAGCGTCTTCTCCTGATTTTCGCGGCGTGGCTGATGTCCAGGACGCTTATCCCGAGAAGCGACCCGTGTCTGAGAAATTTCATGTCTTGGCCGATCTCCAGGTTGACTACGGCACACTTTCCCAGACGCTCTCGAACCGGCTGAGAGGAAGACGCGTTGAAAACAAGGGACATTCCATCACGATTACCGCTGCAGGACTGTTCGGTCTCGGCAATAACCAAGTGCTCCTACGCGTGGAGTTCACTGGAGATGCGCGGGGCCACGTGTATTTGATCGGGAAACCGGAAATCAACGTGATGACACAGGCGCTCTATCTCAGTGGCCTTCGGTATGATCGTGGAACCACCCATCTGCTTCAGAAGACGGCCCCACATTGGTTCAATGACGCGCCGCTCCAAGAAACGATTGCTCCCGAGATCGCGCTTGGGGTGACGCCGATGACCGATCGGATGCGGGACTCTCTGAGAACCGGATTGAATCGAACACTGACTCCGACCGTTTCAATGCAGGGAACGGTCACGTCGATGCAAGGGATTGCCGTATTCGCCGAGAGGGATGCGCTCTATGTTCGCGCAATGAGTGACGGAACGCTCAATGTGATGGTAGGCAACGAGCCTTAACTCGCTTGTCCGGAGAGCTCGTGGCTGCGTTGGATCGTGAACAACCCACTCTACGGGTTTCCCAAACAGATCGATACCATCGTGTGCGTGGCCAAGCTCTTTGGCACACAGGCTGTCTGCGATCTCGTGACCTCGACCACCCTCGGTCAAACGTTTGTTGGGGTACCGGTTCAACTCATGGACGTCCCGGTGTACTGAATTCAGTGCGCGCAGCATAGACCACTACGCTCGCCTGGTTGGCCTCCACCCACCTGTTCTTTATACGTTTGGTACGCCTTCAACGCCCATTCTTCCCCCGGGCACCCTTGCATGGTCATGGCGACTTCGAGGAACTCAATCAATTCCTCTTGTGTGATACCTTTGTCGCAGGCCATCTGGACGTAGGCCCGGATACAGGGCTCGCAACGAATCGCGATAGAGATCGCCATGGCCGTGAGCAGTTTGTATTTCGCCGCCACAGCCCCATCCCGATACGCCTCCTGCCGCATGCGCAACAATCCACCGGTCACTTTGGGAGCTAACTTCCTTAGTTCGACAAATAATTCACTCTCAAGCTTCGTCGTTTGATTCATGATGCGATCTTCCTCCTTGCTTTATCCTCGCTGCGCCTTCCTCTCACCTCACTTGGAGCACTCGTGCCTTGTATGCTGACAGAGGGCTACTTGCTGCTTCCACGGCTTTGACCAACGCCTCCACTCCCGTTTTGTCCGGATCATAGGTTACCAATGCGCGGGCGTCTGCATAATCGGAGAGGAAGCCCCATTTCTTCCCTACCGTGATCTCGACCGCGCTGACACCGGGCATCTTAGCGAGAGAGGCCTTCACGGCTGTAACGCAGGCCCCACAGGTCATGCCGTCTATTTGCAAGGTCACCGTCTGCGAATCTTGGTTAGCCGCGACAACCTCATGCGCAGTCGTCGGACCAAGTATGAACATCACTGCCAGGATCACAACTAACTGTTCAATCCAAGCTCCCATGATCAATCACCCCCTCGCTCACGATCTCTTCGTACTCCTTGCTCATGGCCTTCAATGGCCATCAAGGACTTCTCCTCGCTATCTCGTCAAGACCTCCAGCCAGTAGGGCGCCAAGAGCAGCACAAGTGTAAGGACTGCCATTACCCACAGCACTGTCCGATTTGCCCCGCTCATCCCTCCCGGCACACATACTCCCCCCGGCGCGCACAGAGCGGGCTTTGGTCTCCCGTATGCCAGATAAAAGCTGACGCCTAGTAAAAACACAGCCAGGCCGATGAAAACCGGCCGATAGGGCACGATGCCTTTGAGAGCGTCAACGGTGTCGGCCCAAAATCCAGTGGCTCCAATGCCGACGCTTAAAGCGGCAAGCACGAATGGCCCGATGCAGCAAAGTGAGGCGAAGAATGCTGCTATAAGCCCACCGATCATTGTCGTGAACCCAGCTTTTGTCATGACGATCTTGGGTCCTTTCGCAACATGCCGTTATTTGTGACTCTCACCTTATTCGCTCTACGCCTCCGCGAGGTTTTTCTTGATACCCGGCCTTCATGTTCCAGCTTCGCCAGAATCGGACATTGCTCAGTCGGCTGTCCGACCAGGCAGTCCCGGATTAAACTCCGCAGGGCCCGAGCCAGTGCGTGCAGGTCCCGCATTTTCTCCGTCACCTGCTCCAATTTCGACTGCGCCTTGCGTTGCACGTCACCGCAGCGAGCCGTGGAACTGACACGGAGGTTCAGCAGGCCTTGGATCTCGCGTAGGGTGAACCCCAGGGCTTGCGCGTTCTTGATGAACCGTAGCCTCCGTTCTTCATCCGGCCCATAGAGTCTGTACCCCGAGGGCTTTCGCCCTGCGGGACCAAGCAGGTGCAGCCGCTCATAGTACCGCACCGTCTGAACGTTGACCCCGACGGCTTTCGCCAACCGACCGATCGTACGTCCCGCAGCCATCGCATCTCCTGTTTGTAGATAACACCTTACACCCTGTACTACGGTACCGAGTCAAGGGAAGCATATCTCGGATGCATACCCAGGGCCCTGTCAACGATTCCCCTTCTCATGGATGATGCTTCACTGATATCGCGAGTGCGGAGCTGTGACTCGCTGTAAGCCAGCTTACAGAAGTGACCAATTCCGTCGTGTACTGTGAGGTGTGTTCTCCCGATCCATCAGAATTAGAGTGTGGTGAATTGCAATGATTGATACATAGACTCATCTCTCTATGTAGACATCTCAAACTATGAGGACCTATGCCCACAGATGACATCACGCAACAGGTCAGCGACCGTTATGCCAGAGCCGCGAGCATCGGCGAACAGATGTGTTGCCCCACCAGCTACGATATGGGGCACCTCAAGACCTTCATCCCCGAAGAAGTCCTGAAGATCTCCTACGGCTGCGGCACACCGGCTGGTCTCCAGACGGTGCAGATCGGTGAGACGGTTATGGATATTGGGTCGGGCGGCGGCATCGACTGTTTCGAAGCATCTCGCCTCGTCGGGCCCACTGGACAGGTGATCGGGATCGACATGACCGACACGATGTTAGAGATCGCCCGCAAGCATGCGGCGGTCGTCGCGATGAATCTCGGCTATCCCGCGTCGAACGTGGAGTTCCGCAAGGGGTTGGCCGATGCCATGCCGGTCGAGGACGGCACGATTGATCTGATCATCTCCAATTGTGTGATCAACTTGGCACCGGATAAGCGAAAGGTGTTTCGTGAGATGTACCGGGTGGCCAAAGCCGGTGGACGGTTCACGATCTCCGACATCGTATCGGACCAGACCGTGCCGCAGTATCTGGTCCACGACACCCAAAAATGGGGAGACTGCCTGTCCGGTGCATTAACGTTGACTGCGTATATGAACGGCATGACGGCAGCCGGTTTTCTCGGTATCCATCTCGTGAAGTGTTCGCCCTGGCGCGTCATCGACGGCATCCATTTCTTCTCCGTGACCTTGACCGGCTACAAGCTGCCGCCGGTACCGACTGCCTCCTCTCTCCGATACGCAACTCTTCGTGGTCCCTTCAGTCGGCTTGTCGATGAACGAGGCACGACCTACCAGCGTGGTATCCCCCAAGCGATCACTCCGGAGTCTGTCCAGTTGCTGAGTACCCGTCCCTTCGCCGACCATTTTCTTCTGACTGCGACCCCTGTCCTGTTCGACAACCATGATCCACGTTGGAGCGTTATCTTCCCTGTCGATGCGCCCTGCACCTGGCAAGGCCACTATGCGCTACTGGCCGGTCCGTTTGTGGAAGTAGCCGATGACGATCACCATGTCTATCGCCGTGGCGAGCCACTGGAAATTTGCTCCAAAACGGTCGCCGTCCTGAAGACAGGGGGATATCAACCTCATTTCGTCATCTTGAATCGTGCCGGTGAACAGGTGAGCGGTGACGCAGTGACGTGTTCGCCAGATGGAGGCTGCTGTTGAGAAAATTCGCACCCGATGACGAGGCCCTGAGCCCTCGCCAATGCGTGACGATGCTGAAGGCCCTGGCGGATGAAACCAGGCTCCGCCTCTTAGAATCGCTGCTGGTCGAAGAGAAATGTGTGACGGACCTGGTGCGGGAATTGCGCTGCGCTCAGCCGCACATTTCACATCATCTTCGGATTCTTCGCGATGCCGGGCTCGTCGAGGGACTCCG
>CAYTAS010000112.1:0-9507 GCA_964435885.1 uncultured Nitrospira sp.
TCCCGGACCCCACTCCTCCCGTCACTAGGCGTTCTCCTGGTGACGGGAGGCCTTGTTTTGGTGGGTTGGTTTCTCTACCTCTGGTTGAAACCTCTACCGCCTCCGTATACCTACCATCTGGTTGCAGAAGGTGGGGCTGCAAAGTTTTCCAACCTTCAGTTGGACGCTTGGCCGGATCTAACGATTAGCAAGTACGAAGTTCGAGTTCCATCTCTCGAAAAGCCGATCGCGATCGCCTATCAAACTAAGGATCGAGCCGGTGCCCCTCTCCTCTTAAGCTGGGAGAATCTTGTTTCAGAACCAATCGGCACGCTGTCTGCGAATTTTTCAGAAGTGGTTGCTCTAGCGGCTGACATCACGAAACATGTGCCGAAGGAAGCGACTATTTTGGGATGGTGGGATACATCGAGACAGTTGAAGCTTCTCGCCGAGCGCGAGACGTTTTTCACGTCGCATATTGGGCAACCTCCGATTGTGCCGTCGTATTGGAAAGATCGCTCAGCATCTATGCGTGAATATGAGCGTGAATTTTGGGGACAACCAGGCGCTGCAGATGAGCAACGACAATTTGAAATGTTTGCCGACGCACTATCCTCCGAAGCCTCCGAAGGCACAAAGATGTTACGCGAACTCGTTGGCGAGCGCGAGGCCTACATAGTGGTGCATGCGGCCGATCTCTACAAGCTTGCCGTTATGCGTCCAGACAGGATCGATCTGGCCTTCAAGGACTTTCCTTTGACCGGTAATGTGCATGGGCTGGCCGGGCAAGTGAAGGGGTGGATGAAGGAAAACGGGTATAACACCTACACCCTTCAATCACTCTCTGAAAAGTCTGTACGGGCCTATTTTCTCAATGAAAGCAAGTATGGGAAAATCCTACTGTCCCATATGCTTCCCCTCATGAACTCTACGCCGGTGGATTTCGAGGCTTTGCAAGTTGTCCATAAGCAAGGTGGGTTTTGGGTATTTAAGATTCCCTCCAGCTAGATATTCGAAGGCTAGTTCCTTCAAAAATCAAATATGAGGGTAGCGGTCCAGAATTTCACCATGGTACACTGAAGGCTCCTTAGCGCTGGGAGGCCAGGCCGAGACCAGAGACGTTGGGCACGATCCATAAAAAGATGCTTAGCTGATCATGTGTATATATTTTATAGGAAAGGAGACGCCGTGATTCAACGAATTGTCTTCGGATTTGCTGCCGTTGGAGTCTTCCTCGCGGTAGCCGGAGTTGCTTCAGCTGAGGGAACCTTCGAGGGGCGAAAGAAGTGCTACAACTGTCACAAGGGAGAGGGTGAAACATGGGACAAGACTCTCCATGCAAAAGCGATGGAATCGCTGAAGCCGAACACGAGAAAGGAAGCCAAGCTTAAGGCTAAGCTTGATCCTAAGAAGGACTACACAAAGGATAAAGATTGTGTCGGTTGCCATGTCGATGGATTTGGTCACGAAGGTGGATATGTCATCGAGGAACCAGAAAAGTTCCTTACCGGTGTTGGTTGCGAGTCATGCCACGGCGCCGGGAGCGACTATCGTAAAATCCATCGAAAAGCCGGTGAGGCATTTGAAAAATCAGGGAAGACGATGGAACGAGCCAGTCTTGTCGAGGCAGGCCAAGACTTTGAATTTCAAGAAAAATGTAATGCCTGCCATTTGAACTATGAGGGCTCGGGCTGGAAGGGAACAAAGAAGCCCTACACTCCCTTCACCCCGGCCGTAGACAAGAAGTACGCATTTGATTTTGAGAAGTCCATTCGTAACGACAAGGCGATGCATGAACATTTCAAACTTGCCGGGACGTTCACGGGGCCTCCGATTCCGAAATTCCACGAAGAATTCCAAAAGAATGCAAAACCTCCTGTGAAGGCTGACAAGGAAGACTAAAATGAAGAAGACGGGGACTTTAATTGCTGGTGCACTACTCGGAATAGGCCTCATTACCGTTGTGTTTGGCGGTGAGGCAGCGATTTCTCGTACGGAGTTTTGCATCAGTTGCCATTCGGAAATTTATCCCTATGAAGAATTGAAAAAATCTTCACACTGGGGTGCGTTGGGTATGGATCCAGGGTGTAAGGATTGTCATGTCCCACAAGGGTTGGCCAACTTTCATAAGGCGATCTATACTCACCTGGTTGACGGTGTGCCGTTTCTCATCAAAGAATTCACCACCGACTATTCAACCGTTGAAAAATTCAATGAACATAGGCCGGAAGCTGCCTATAGAGCTCGCATAAAACTGAAGGAGTGGGACAGCCTGACTTGTCGAGCCTGTCACAAGAACACAAAACCACCGGGCGCTTCAGCAAAAGCCGCCCATGCTAAGATGGAGAGCGAAGGGGCAACGTGTATCGATTGCCACCAAAACCTGGTCCATAAAAAAGTTCCCGAACATGATCTCAACGCGAGTCTTACTCAAGGGCGTCCGGTGTTACAGGAAGTCAAAAAGAAATCGGGCGACGACGATGATGATTGAAAATCAAGCCGTCTATCATCGCCCTATTTAATCATCGAAAAGGACAGGGCTGAGCCGTGTAATAGCGGCTCAGCCCTGTGGTGTTCTAAAATTAAAACTGTGGCGCAGTGCGTAGAGCGAGAGATAGCTGTCTCTACCGATCAACCTGCTTCGATGTCTGTTCTGCAAGCGGGCCGTACAGCCGAACGGAAGAATTCTCTACCCCACCGCCTGCTGCGCGTTTACTCAGCTTCGTCCGCCATCGCAATGAGAGCGCGGGGCAGTCTGCAAGGGCGCGTGCCGCATCTCTATCCTCTGTCTGATGATGCATAATAAGATTGGCCGTTGCGATCGTCCATCGTGGATACGGACGGTTGACGAGTACCACTGTCTGGTTGGCTTGGACAAAGCCTTCTCGCAAAACACGGAAATACCAACCGGTGCGACCGGTATTCTGGAAACGAAAAGCCAAGTCCTTGATGCCCCACCGTCGAGAAAGCTTCCAGCACGGCTGCCTAGGTTGTGACACCTCGACAAGTGATTCACCGATCTCGAAGGTATCTCCGATACAGACCTCCTGTTCGCACAGTTCCGTCGTGGTGAAGTTTTCTCCAAAATCTCCTGGCACAAGCTTATTGAACGAGAGGGTGTGCATCCAATAGGAGTAGTGTTCGACAGGGTAGACATTGACTGCTTTGTCGAGTCCACCGTGGTTCTCAAGATCCGCCTGTGCATCTCCGTCAAGGTTGAGCTTCCCGAGCCAAACGAGATCGTTCACCGGGCGTTTAAAGAACCCCGTGGTCCACGCGTGGCCTGAGGAATTGTCTGCAACCACGCCCTCAACGACACGTGGCAGGCCGACTTGCAAAGATACGATCTCTCCTACAGATTTAGCGCTCAAGAGCCGTACCTCTGCGTATCCGCTTACCTCGCTAAAAAAGCCTCACTCGATGAGGAAGGTGTGATGACCAGGGACAGCCCTCAGTCATAATACAGAGCCAATACCGGAAAAGTATTAGTCCGACGTATTCCCCCGGTTACTTTTTGATCTGTTCCGACAGGAACTGCGTGAGGCCTACCTGACCGATAGTCCGAAGTCGGGTCTCGAACCAGTCGACATGCTCTTCTGAATCTTCGATCATGTGCTCCAGCAGGTGACGTGTCGTGAAATCCTCGACGTTGGCGCAATGCGCGATCGCCGCTCGAAGCAATTCGACATCGTCGCATTCGAAAGCGAGCGCCGCTCGAAACAAAGCTTCCACATCGTTCCCATGTGCAACGGAATCGAGCCGTGTCACATCTGGAGTACCGCTCAGATACAAGATATGATTGATAAGTCCGGCAGAGTGAAGCACTTCTTCGTTCGCCAGATGGCTATAATGATCGTGCAGCCGCTCATACCCCCAGTTCTTGCACATGGCCGCGTGTAATAGGTATTGATGCACTGCAGTCAACTCGGCCTTGAGGACCTGATCCAGAAACGTGAGGACTCCTTCTTTCGCCTTCATGCTCTCCTCTCTCAGGATTCTCCCTTGATCTGTTCGGCGAGGTAATTCTCCAAGCCGACTTGTTTGATGGTCTCCAGCTGAGTTTCGATCCAATCAATGTGCCCGTCCACATCCTTTGCCATATCTTCCAGCATATGGCGGGTCGTAAAATCCGCCACCGTGGTGCAGTGCACGATTCCGTCATTGAGTAATGACAACATCTCTTGCTCGGCTTTCAGGTCCAGCTTGAGCTGTTCCGCCACCGTCTCGCCGATCTGAACCGTGTTCATTCGCTGCACGTTGGGCACACCTTCTAAATATAGGATGTGACCGATGATCTGATCGGCATCTTTCATCTCATCGATGCTCCGCTCTCGAACCTTATGATGGAGCCGCTCGTACCCCCAGTTGGCGCACATCTTGGCGTGAACGAAGTACTGATTGATGGCCGTTAAATCGGCCGTCAGAATTTTATTCAAGATATTGATGATCCCTTCTTTTGCTCTCATGGCTGTTGGCCTCCTTTTCAAGCTGAGTCCGCGGCATTTTTATCATTATCACCATGTCTGGTCGGCATCGTCAACTCGAATAATGTATCCATTTCGAGTTTATATCTCAATGTCGATGACAAGAATTCTCAATCTCTGCTGTAGTCTCCCTCGCTGGACTAAGATGCTTCTGCCGGCTACTTGAAAGAGCGGTCTGCAGGGTGGTAAATATTGTAAGTTCAGATCATCGGTAACACGAGACGCCAAGAGACGCTATGATCAAACGCGCTGCGTGGATGAGCTCATCCCTCCTTCTCGTTCTCATGATGGGACTCAGTCCTGGTACGGTGGGTGCTCACGGAAATGTGACCATCGAGGATGATCCATGTGTGCGAAAACTCGGTGGGAGCATGGTGCATTTCAGTGCCTATCAGCCTCAGATTGAGCCCAAAGCGCAATACTGCACGGAGATTCCGGATGTGGGCGACACCTTCCTTGTAGTCGATCTCGTCGACCCCAGCCTACGTGCGCTGCCAGTGGGCGTCAAGATCATTCGAGGCGTCAATGAAGACGAGCAGGACGAGGCCAAAACAGTAGCATATTGGAAGCCGACATCTCACCCGGATGGGGTCGTCCGAGGGGAAGCGAATTTAGACAAGGGCCTATACAAGGTGATCATCACTGCAGAGGGCTTGAGTCCTTCCGCCTACCTCCTGCGGGTTCAACAAGTTGACTACTCGAAACTCGGACGGTCCGCCCTAGGTCCGTTGGCATTGCTCTTGGTCCTGGGGATAGTTGGGTATGAGCTCTCAAAGTCGGGCCGGTTCCGAGGCTGGTGGGCTGCTCGCCGTCGGTCGTAAGCGATCTGGTGCCGTATGTCAACGTCAACCTGTTTATTTACTATTCCAGAGAGGGATCATTCATGAAGCCTTTTGTGTGCCTGAATCCATTGGTTGGATGCGCGGTAGTCGCGTTGACCGCCCTCTTGTCCTCACAGGCCTTTGCGCACGGTGGACTGTCGATGGCTGAAGACATGTGCAAGCTCACGGTCGGTCCGTATATGATGCACTTCAGCGGATATCAGCCTGCGAACACGCAAGAAAAGCAGTTCTGCGAAGACATCCCGGCGATCGGCCAAACGATTGTCGTGCTGGATTACATCGAGCAGGAACTTCGTTCTCTTCCCGCGGAGGTTCGTATTATTAAGGATACCGGATCCGAGGACGATCTGGAGAGCATTACGGTCTTTCACATTCCTTCTAAGGTGTATCGGAACGGCTCCATCGACTTCACCCACACATTCGACAAGCCTGGAAAATTCGTCGGTATCGTGACGGTGGGCGAGAACCATGAGCATATCTCCAGGTTTCCTTTCTCGGTCGGTGAGCCGAAATTCTTTTCGAAATTCTTGAATATCTATATGGTTCCTGTTGTCGCGACCATCATCGTCGGCGCGCTTTTCTTTTTTCTGCGCGATCGCAAGCCATCCAAAACTGCGGCTTCATAAGAGTATGGCGGCCGATTTTCTGAAAAAGAAGGGGTTGAAAATGTCTTGTCATATTCTGGTGCGTGTGTGGGCGTTTAGTGCGTTTCTTCTCGTTGCCGCCCCATTCCCAGCGTTGGCGCAGCACGGACATGAACTGGCACCGGATACGTGCGTCCTCAATATCGGACCGTATAAAATGTATTTCCACAGTTATCTGCCGGACACGTACTACGACCGGCAATTTTGCGAGGAGCTCCCGGGGACGGGAAATGCAGTGTTGGTGTTCGATTATGTCGAGAAGGAGCTACGCTCGCTCCCGGTGGAGGTCCGCATTATCGCCGATACCGGATCAGAAGCGAATCTGGAGTCAGTGACGGTCGCGCATCTTCCGGCTAAGACCTACCCGACGGGGTCCATCGACGTTAAATACAACTTTGATAAACCCGGCAAGTTCGTCGGACTGGTATCTGTCGGCGGCGAAAATGGCATGCACGTCTCGCGCATTTCTTTTTCGGTCGGTCACACAGGGGTCCTCTCGCACCTGTCACACTACATCATGGTCATTGTGCCGGTCGTGGTGGGCCTCGCGATAGTCCTGTTTTTCTCCTTTCGAGATCGTCGAAAACCATCAGAAGTCACGCGTGCTGCCGGCGGTTGATCCACGCCGAGGCGCCATGTGAACCACCCACTGGGCTGGCAGTTCTTGGGTGCCGCAATTGAACGCGAAGGGGACTAGCCACAATGATTGTCTTGCAAAGCATCCGCTCGTTCACACGTCTTGTCGTGATCGTCGCTATCGCGGTGGGAGCACCCATTACCTCGGCTATGGCTCATTCTCAGCTGGTCAAGGCAGAGCCTCCTAGACGGGCCGTTCTCACTAAATCGCCGACTCAGGTCCGACTATGGTTCAATGAAAAAATTGAGGGAGATTATGCGTCTCTCGTTGTGCTCGATGTTAGGAAGCAGCCCATCACCGAAGCGAAACCCACTCTTGCCTCCGATGATCCGAAATCGATAGTCCTTCCACTGCCGGAGCTCGCGCCCGGTAAGTATTCCGTCAAGTTCCGAGTGCTATCGGTAGACGGGCACGTGGTTGAATCTGCATTCGACTTCACCGTAAAGGGCGACGTTCAGGAGAAATGATCGAGGTCGCTAGCGCACTGTTTCGCTGTTTGCAGCTAGGGTCCAACATGATGCTGCTCGGCAGTTGCGTCTTTTTGGCAATTGCTGGAGGTAATAATGTCGGCCCTGGGCATCCATGGGTGGATCGCCTAAAAAGGGCGTTTCCCTGGCTTGCCGGTCTACTCTTGGTAGGCCTAGTCGGCGTCTTGGCGACGACGACCGCCCAAGCGACTGGGGCACCGGAAAATGCCTGGAATCCGCTAGCCTGGGCGGACTTTTTACAAAAGACCCGCGTCGGATTTATTTGGACCCTGCGGGGTGCGGGCGCGCTGATCGTCTTCGCGATCGCCTTGTATATTCGAACCTCGCCATCCACCAAGTGGCGCTATATTTTGTGTGGGTCGGCGGCAGCGTTGACCATAGCGCTCGGTTCACTTGCCAGCCATTCGGCGGCTGAAGAGCAAGCGGTCTTGGCCACCATAGCCTATGCCATGCATCTCGTCGTGGCCAGTGTCTGGTTCGGCGGTCTCCCGGGCGTGATCCTTGTTGCTGCCACCACCGGCTCACCCAAAGACCGATCCCGTGCCGGGGAAGTCCTGCGCCGTTTTTCTGCATTGGCGTTCCCGACGATGATCGCCATCATCGTGTCGGGCTTGGTCGTGGCGAATCGCATGATTGCTACGAACTATGCCGGCCTTGTCGCGACCACGTACGGGTGGCTTCTCATCGCAAAGCTGACGTTTCTTTCCGTCATTCTTGTCATAGCCTCGCGAGCAAAATCCGTTTGGGTGCCGTCCCTCAAGCAAGACCCCGAAACTGCGGCAGCAGGCGGACGGAAGCTTCGGACTTGGGTAAGGATTGAGTTCGTCCTCGCCATGTTGCTGGTCATCGTCGCCACGTTGTTGGCCAGCGCGGTGCCTGCCAAGCACGACATCATCGACCATTGGCCGTACCCCTTCCGCTTCTCGATTGCCGGAACGTGGGACGACTGGCTCGTACAGGTGATCGTGTTGACCAGTCTCGTATTCTTAATCCTAGCCGGAGCGACGATATATCTAGGCCGCCAGAAACAGTGGGGCACGTTGTGGCGAGTCGCGATTCCAACCGCCTTGGGCATCCTCGGCCTTGGCGCGATTTCCTATTCCCTTTCCGTGCAGGCGTATCCGGAAACGTACAGAAAGACCCCGGTCCCATTCGACAGCATCTCCATTGCCAATGGGGTCGATCTCTTTGCCGCGAATTGCGTTCCTTGTCATGGTCCCCAAGCCAAAGGCAATGGCGTGCTCGCCAAGACGTTGCCAAAACAGCCGGTAGACTTGCTGACGGAACCCCATACCGCCATGCACACCGCCGGGGACTTCTTTCATTGGCTGACCTACGGTCGATTTAACGGCATCATGCCTCCGTTCGGCGAGAAATTTTCTGAAGAAGAGCGGTGGGACGTGCTGAATTTCTTGCATGCGAATGCTCGGGGATATCAATCGCGAATCATCACTCCACGTATTTTACCTGAGCAACCGTTCATGGCCACTCCGAATTTCTCGTATGCTGCGCATGACGGTTCAAGCGGCACGTTGAAGGACTACCGTGGGAAACAAGCCTTGTTGCTGGTTTTCTTCTCATGGCCGGACTCGCGCGTTCGACTCGATCAACTCCGTACGGTTTCCACCGCGATCCTGAAGACCGGTACGGCAATGTTGGGGGTCCCTATGACCGATCTCTCTATGGAAGAGCTAGCCTCGGCCATGCAGGAAATGCCCTTTCCGATCGTCACACAGGGCGCACGAGAAATTTCCCGCAGCTACGTTCTGTTCCGTAGAACTCTTTCTATTCCGGATCTATTCGGAGAAGGCAACCATCCAAAACACATGGAATTCCTCTTTGATCGCTTTGGATACTTGCGCGCACGGTGGATTCCTGAGTCAGACGCGTCTGGCTGGACGGAGATTGGCCTGCTTACGCAGCAGATCACGCAACTCAATCAAGAAAATGAGATTCTTCCTCCGCCGGGCGACCACGTTCATTGAGCGTCCCCCTCTTTCGTAGCAGCACGGAATCCTCTTCCATCAAACTCATCCTCCTCGACACGCTCCGGCAGGGCAACACCTGCCACGCAATCGCCTGATGGATCTTGACTTTCAATGCGTTGCAGGAGTATAGCTGCGGTCACTAGCCAAGCCTCTGCGTATGCGTTTTAAATGGCTTTTGTGGTTGGCCGAACGCGTGATATTTTACTTGACTCGTCTTGAATATTTGTCAGATACTTGTGCACTTTTTGCGGGTCCAACCAGCACAGTGCCTAGGGTGCCCGCTGCTGGAAGATCCTTTCTTGTAAACGTAGCATTCAGTGGTCGCGCTCTTTCATTCAACACAAGGAGGTAGAGGATATGGCTGCTGACAGTTCGGGGCGAGGGTATGACATTTCGCAGTGGTATGACTCGCGGCCGGCCAAGATTGGCTGGTTTGCGATGTTGG